>CAZBKY010000007.1:0-17920 GCA_964492595.1 uncultured Muribaculaceae bacterium | reverse complement strand
TATGGCCATATACGTACCATATTATAATAAAATCAGGCAATAGATACAAATCTGTTATTCCTGAAGAGAAAGGCAAATATCCTCAATTTGAAAAATGTAGTGAAGAAGAAAAAGAAAACAGCATATTATGGGGAAGAATAGATTCTGTGTATCCTTATTTGAATAAAGAAGAAATTGAAGTTGGCAAAATTTCAATTATGAGACTAAATGAAATATCTGATATTGTTAATGGAGCCATCTATATCCCTGAGCCTTCCAAAGTTGGTAAAATATTAAGATTTAGAGCTAGAAAATAGTAAATTTATAAATGTCGTTATGATACGACATTTTTTTTGTCTCTAAAATGTTAGTCTCTTATAAGGAGGTATGAATGTTAAAAGTAAAGATTTTTGATGAACCTCACGAACAGGATTTAGAAAATGACATTAATAATTTTATAAGCATTTTAGATGCTGAGGTTATAGAAATTCAGTTTAGAACAAGTGTATCAATCTTTTCTGAAGACCAGATATACTGCTTTTCAGCAATGATTTTATATGAAGAAAAATAAATTTAAAAAAAGTTCGTTTATAGAAGGAACTGTTATAGCTTCCTTGGCTATCCTAATTACAAAATTATTGGGAATCGTTTATGTCATTCCTTTTTATTCAATAATTGGAGAAAAAGGTGGAGCATTATACTCATATGCCTATAATATTTATAATTTATTTTTAAATATCTCAGTTGCGGGCATTCCGCTTGCAATGAGCAAAATAATAAGTGAATATAATACTTTAGGATTTTATGATGCCAAAAAGAAAGCTTATAAAATAGGAAGAAATTTTGTTTTTGCGTTATCATTGTTATGTTTTTTCCTTTTATTTTGTTTTTCAAAGCATTTCTCTTATCTTATAATTGGAAATATTAGCGGAGGAAACACAATTGAAGATATTTC
Organism: uncultured Muribaculaceae bacterium; assembly: GCA_964492595.1. Classification (GTDB taxonomy): domain Bacteria; phylum Bacillota_I; class Bacilli_A; order RF39; family UBA660; genus CAYNFP01. Next base: position 16,986 of record CAZBKY010000007.1, on the reverse strand, counting down.
ACTTGTTATAAAATGTGTATCTTTGTGTCTTTTGATAATCCCTTTTCTTTCTGTAATGCGCGGGTATCTTCAGGGACATAAATTTATATCTCCATCAAGTGCAAGTCAAATAATAGAACAGATAATAAGAATAGCTGTTATATTAATAGGTTCTTATATAGCCATAAATATTTTTCATAAAAGTGTAAGCATAGGTGTCGGTATCGCCACTTTAGGAGCCTTTATAGGAGGGCTTGGAGCATATATATACTTAAAATCAAAAATAAATAAAAATAAACATCTTTTTGAAAAAAACGATGAAACATCAGATGAAAATATAAAAAGTATTGAAATAATAAAAAAAATTATTTCTTATGCCTTACCGTTAATAATTGTTTCAATAGTTACTAATATTTATAGTATGACAGACTTGGCCTTAGTTATAAGGGGATTATCCTATATAGGCTACAGTGCCGGCGATGCAGAGGTTATATCGAGTGTCATATCTACATGGGGATCTAAAATATGCATGATAGTCACTTCAGTTGCAGTAGGTCTTAGTGTTAGTTTAATGCCTAATATAGTAAGCAGTTACGTTAAAGGAGATATAAAGGAAACAAACAAAAGATTTATTCAGTCAATAAATATTATTTTAGTTGTCGCTCTTCCTTTGACATTTGGAATATCTTTATTATCAGGCCCTATATATACTTTATTTTACGGATATAGTGAATATGGCGTTTTAATACTTAAATATTTATCTTTTACGTCATTTTTTTCAAGTCTTCATATGATTATGAATATGGCACTTCAAGGAATGAATAAATATAAAGTTGTTTATACAAATACTATTATTGGCTTTTTAATAAATGCGGGACTTGATATTCCCTTAATAAAATTATTTCATAAATTTGGACTCCATCCTTATTATGCTCCTATAACTGCAACACTCATTGGTTATACAGTATCTCTTTGTATTATATTATTTACTTTGAAAAATAAAATGAATTTTGATTATGAAAAAGTAATTGACACTTTAAAAAAAATTGTATTTCCTTTAATTATAATGATATTTCCTTTGTTTGTATTAAACATTATTATTCCCTTTAATGAAAGTAGTAGAATTATGCAAATACCAATTATTATTTTATATACTGTTTTAGGAGGATTTATATATTTATTTTTAACATATAAAAATAAAATTTTAGAATACACATTTGGCAAGTATTATATTGATAATATAATAGCTAAAATTATCGGGATATTTAAAAAGTAAATCAAATGCAAAAGATATGTAAACTTGAAATGTTTTTTGCAAAATGATAATATGAATTAAAATAGAGGGAGGCAAACTCTATGAAAAATGATGAATTTAAAGAAACAATGGAAGAGGTTTACAAATATTTAAGAGAAAAAATAATTACGATGTATGGTGAGTTTTTAAGTGAAGAAGATAAGAAACTTTTATACTCATTTGATACAGAAAACAGCATTATAATAGAAAGTACCTCTAAAAATCCGATAGAGTATGATGCATCAGAAGGTAAAATAATAATATCCGATGGATTTATAAATAAAGAAAATATAGATAGAATAAAATCAAAAAATTCTTTTGATTTAGAAGTATTAAAAGGAAAGATAGAAGATAATTATTATAATATTAATACGGAAGAATTAATTCTATTCTCAGGAGAATTAAATATAAAAGAAAAAGATATTATAAAATCTTTATATACTCAGGAAATCCTGAAAATGATTTTAATGTTGGATGAAATGTCAATAAAAGAGAAGGTAATTATGGAAAGTGCGATAGAAGTATTTTCTCATAAATTGGGAGTAGAACAGGGATTTATTGTAAGTACTCACAAAAATATGATTAATGTTCTTGAAATCGGAGTTGCTTTGAAAGAGATATTTAAAGATAAATTTGATAAATTAATTTTTTCAAAAAATCCCGAAGAGCTAATTAATGAACTGGGGGATGAGAATTTAATAAAAAATATTAATAAAATAACTAATGAAAGAACGATTTTAGAAAGCACTCAGAATTTAGATGAAGTGGTAGATTCAATAAATGAGGTTGTAAAAGAAGTTGATCAAGTACTTGTGGTTGATACTGAAAATAATAAAATAATAAAATTTATTGATGAAAATGGTAATGAGAATTTATATGAAACTGATAATATTGACTTATTTATTAAAGTATATAATAGTTTAAAAGTTGGAAATAAAATTGTAACAACAGAAGAATTATTAAAAACGTTAAACGAAAATGATTTAAATGTATCTTTATATAAAGATAATATTGAGCTTTCTCATATAGGTGATGAAAATAAATATGATAATAGTAAAATGGTGATAAATAAAGAAGAGGGACTTTTTGTAAAAGAAGCTATTGTAAAAATAGATAATATAGGTCCTATGGATAGAATGGATGAAAGTGAATATAATGAGTTAGACAAAAGATTTGCTACAAACAGTAATTCTCTTACAGAAGAAGAATTAAAGAGAATGGATAAATACATCGCATCTGATAAAACTTTGGAAAACCTGAAAATAGGAAAAACAGGAAGAAGAAAAATCTTTATTATGGCTCTAATAATCATTTTAACTATTGCATCAGGAATATTGGTAGGATGGCTGTTATTTAAATTTAAATAATATTTTTTCTTTTTATAAAGTTTTATTATATAATTAAGTTATAAGGAGTTTTAATATGGAAAAAATAGTTATTATATCTGATATACATTCAAATTTGACAGCATTGACTATAGCTTTAGAAGATATTAAAGGAAAAGGTATACGAAATGAAAATCAGTAATGAAACTATAACAATATCCAGTGAAAAAATAAAAAAAGATTACACCATATGTTTAATTGCCGATATACACAATACTAAGTACACAACTTACAAATTATATTATAAACTGCTCGAAAAACTTAAAAGTTTAAAACCCGATTTTATTTTAATACCTGGAGATATCATATATACTGCAGATGATCTTTATAAAGAATCAACCAAAAACAAACTAAGTTATTTGTTAAAAGAATTAGTAAAAATATCAATTATTTTTGTTTGCCTGGGCAATCATGATTTAAAAAATGGTAAAGTTTTAAAGGCTAGTGATACCCTAAAATATTTTAGAGATTTTGAATCAGAAAATAAAGAAAAATTTTATTTACTTGAAAATGAGATGTTTATTACAGAAGATTTTAATATAATAGGGCTTTCTCCTCAATTTGAGGCTTATTATATAAGATTTAAAGATTATTGGATGAAATATTTTTTGGATACATTAATAAATTTTGATTTGTCTAAAAGAGAAATAAATGATAATTTTACTATTATCATGACACATTCTCCAGAAGTTTTATCAGATACCGAAGAATATATAGTCAAATCTTTAAAAAATCCTGACATAAGTGAAAAAGAAATAGCTGGTTTAGAAAAAGCAAAAATGATTCTAAGTCGTGGCGACATATTTGTTTGCGGACATATGCATGATGGAAATATACCTAAGCATTGGCAAAGATTTGGTATAGTAAAAGAAGACAAAGGCATCGCCGCAAGTGAAGGAGATGGTTCAAGCGGACCAGCTTTTAGAATAGTCTCTAAATGTAGAGGCATTCATGATTTATATAATGGAAAACTTATAATTACAGGAGGACTCAACAAATGGTGTGATCCAAATCCTTTATTTGCGTTAGTGAATACTGGAATGGCTAAAGATATAACAACAATAACTCTAAAAAGAAAATTATGACTTTAACTCATAATGTAAAATTCTTTTACTTTTCTCGTGAATTAATAACTAATGCAACCATTATAAAAGATACCAGTAATGAAGAGCCTCCATAACTGATAAAAGGCAAGGTTATACCCATTATAGGAAGAACTCCTATAGTCATAGCTATATTTTGTATCTGGGGATATATAAAAGATACTGCAATTCCTGCGATGATATATTTATTTAGTGTTCTTGAAGAGTTAATTCCTATTTTTATTAACTGATAATCAAATATAAATATAACCATCAATAATATAACAGCCCCAATTAAACCAAAATTGCTCGTGTATATTGAAAATATAAAATCTGTATATGGCTCTGGAAAATATATCGGTGTTTTACCTATGCCAAATCCAGTGAACCCTGATGTACCAATAGCTATCAGACTATTTTCAAGTTGCATTCCGCTGCTTGCTTTCCACTCTACAATTCTGTTTATTCTATAATAAAAACCACTCCCAAGAATATTAATGAATTCATTTTGTCTATATATATAGAATAATGATAAACCTAGGATTAAAAATAATAATAAAGCACTAAGCACTATAAGCCATCTTTTTCGTACTTCACTAAAAAATATCATAGTTGCTGCGATAACCAGATAACTTATAACCGCACCAGTATCTGGCTCTACAAAAACTAAAATACTAGGAATAAATGTTATTAACAATATTTTCAATATCAGATTAAATTCACTTTTTGAGTTTTTATTTTCTTTAAAATGGTAATCATTAAGCAATTTTGATAAAAAAAGAATTAAAGAGAGTTTAGCAAATTCACTGGGCTGAAACCCTAAAGAACCGAAAGTTATCCATCCTTTAGTATTATTAACTTCATTTCCAAATAGTAAAACTAATATAAGCAATATAATAGATGCAATGTATATAGGATAAGAATATCTTATAATTTTATCGTTTCCTACTATCAGGCAGGCAAAGAAAATTATAAATCCAATAATATACCATATAAGCTGCTTTATATATAAAATACTATAATTAACAGATAATATACTTGAAGAAGAATATATTGAAATTACACTCACAAAAAAGAAAAACAATATACAAATAGGTAAAAGTATTTCCATTTTCTTTTTATTTCTCATATATTTTATTATTTACAGAAAAATAAATTTTATATCAATAATAGGCAAAGAACATAATATATATTGGAGGGTTTTATGGAAAATAAATTACCAAGTGTTTTTGTGGGTAGAGAAGCAAAAAATATAGATCCCAATAATAAGAGTGTATTTTACTCAAATTCTAAATTTCAAACTGAAACTATACTTCAAAAGGATGATGCTTCAAAAGAGTTTTTAAATGAACTGTCTGTAAAGAAAAAAATCAATGATATTTTTTCTTCTAAAAAATTTGCATACAAAGCTAAAGTTTTAATTAACACCAAAAGTGATGGTAATCTTAGAGAAATTATAATAGCTAGAATGCCAGAGGGTTTACTTACAATAACAAATAAAATAATAAAATACCAAGATGTTTTAGATATAAAATTAATTTAGAGTATGCTATAATCACTAATGGATGTGATTATTATGAATTTGCCAGACATGATTCAGGCTAAAAAAAGGACAAATAAAAAGTCTCAATATATAAATTTTTGTTTGGAAAAACAAAACAATTTTGGTGTGAATAAAAAATATATGTTAAAAACATATGGCTGTCAAATGAATGAGCACGATTCAGAAAATATCAAAGGTTTGCTTGAAAGTGCAGGTTTTGAAGAAACAGAAATTATGTCTTCTGCTGATTTAATAATATTAAATACTTGTGCGATTAGAGAAAATGCTCACAATAAAGTATTTGGCCTTTTAGGAAGAATTAAGCATTTAAAAGAAACTAAAACAGATTTAATAGTCGGATTATGTGGATGTATGGCACAGGAAGAAAGTGTAACTGCAGAGATATTAAGTAAATATAAATGGCTTGATTTTGTTATTGGAACTCATAATTTAAATGATTTATTAGAAATTATTTATAATTCTTTTAGTGATAAAAAATTAAATATAGAAGTATTTAGTAAAGAAGGAGATGTTATAGAAGGAATTCCTGTTAAAAGAGCTTCAAACATAACAGCCTGGGTTAATATAATTTATGGCTGTGATAAATTTTGTACCTATTGTATCGTGCCTTATGCTAGAGGTAAGCAAAGAAGCAGAAAAAAAGAAAGTATTATAAATGAAGTTATAGATTTAAAACGTGAAGGGTATAAAGAGGTAACTCTTTTAGGACAAAATGTTAATGCCTATGGAAAAGATTTATATAATAATTATGACTTATCTTCACTGCTTGAAGATGTTGCGAAAACGGAAATTGATAGAGTTAGATTTGTCACTTCTCATCCCTGGGATTTTACAGACAATATGATTGAGGTGATATCAAAATATAAGAATATAATGCCTTATATACATTTGCCAGTACAATCTGGAAGCGATAAAATATTAAAACTTATGGGAAGAAGATATACAAAAGAAGAATATATAAAATTATATAGTAAAATAAAAGGAAAAATTCCTGGGGTTTCAATAACAACAGATATAATAGTTGGATTTCCTAACGAAACAGAAGAAGACTTTAAAGAAACTTTGGATTTAGTTAATGAATGTAAATTTGATGGAGCTTTTACATTTATGTATTCTCCAAGAAAAGGAACACCCGCCGCTCTTATGGATAAACAAACGCCTGAGTCCGTAAAAAAAGAAAGATTAAAAAAACTAAACAGCATTGTAAATACTTACAGTAATGAATCAAATAAAAAAATGAAAGACACTATAGTTAAATGCCTTGTTTTAGGTATTAGTGAAAAAGATAATACTAAATTAATGGGATATACTGAAAATATGAAACTGGTTAATATTGAAGCTCCAAAAGAAAAAATTGGAGAAATTATCGATGTAAAGATAGAAGAAACCAAGAGTTTCAGCTTGGATGGCAAAATGGTGCAGAATATTACTTCTCACATAATTTAGGCTAAATGCATAAATTAAAATGAGGAGGAGAGTATGGCACAGTATAAAGAAATAGTTACTAAAGCTGTAATCGGGAAGGGCAAAAAGACATTTAAAAATAAATACAATATTACTGTTGATGATGATATTGATACAGTTTTAGGCTGCTGGGTAATAAATCATAATTTGTTTGGTAATAATAACAACGGTTCAGTTTTAATTCAAGGTAATTTTGATGTAAATATCTGGTACAGTTATGATAACAATACTAAAACTAATGTAATAACAGACAGAATCAATTATGTTGAGAATGTAAAAGTTGGTTTGAAAAATGAGGCAACTCTTACAAATAACTCTGAAATAATCATCAAGAGTCTAAGAAATCCAAATTGTGTAGATGTAAATGTAGAAGATAATACGATTAATTATGAAATTGAAAAAGAACTTGGAATTGAAATAATAGGAGATACTAAAGTAAGAATATTTGTAGAAGATGAGGAAGAAGATTACGACATTATAGAAGAGGAAAAAACAGCTGAAGAAGTCGATAAAGAAATAGATGAAGAAGTAACAGAAGAATTTCTAAGTGAATAAATGAATGGTGTCAACCAAAAATAGTTGACATCTTTTATTTTGTGTAGTAATATTATAAAGAAAGAAGGAGAAAATATGGCAGTTAAATTAAGACTTAAAAGAATAGGTTCTAAAAAAAGACCTTTTTACCGTATTGTGGCTTCTGACTCAAGAGAGAAAAGAGATGGAAGTTTCATTGAATTAATAGGTACTTACAGTACACTGGAGAACAATAAGACTAGTATTAATGAAGAATTAGCATTAAAATGGTTATCAGCGGGAGCAACTCCAACAGATACTGTGAAAAATATTTTTAGTAAAGAAGGAATTATGAAAAAATTTCATGATTCAAAGAATAAAAAATAATGAATTTGGTAGAATTTGCTGAATTTTTAGTTGCTCACTTAGCAAAAGAAGAGGACCTGATTAAAGTTAAAGATTTTGAAACCGAAGAAGGTTTAATAATTGAAATTTTAGTTAGTGAATCAGATATGGGAAGAGTGATTGGAAAAAGAGGAAAAATTGCTAATTCAATTAAAACATTAATACAGGCAAAAGCTTATAACGAAGGTAAAAGAAATATAAAAGTAAATATTGATTCATTTTAAATATAGAGAAATCTATATTTTTATATTATTAACCTTAGATGGTCACAATATTTTTTATACAAATTGCAACCGCAACTTTCAATATGTATAAAAACGGTGTTAAAATTTAAAAATCATTCAAAAAACACTTGAATAATAGAATATAATATGATATATTTTATTTACACAAAGAAAAGAAAGTGTTTTTTTTTGGAGGATTATATGGAAAAAATTAAAAATTTTTTTGAAGGAGTAGGTAAAGAAGCAAAAAGAACTCATTGGCCTAGCGGAAAAGATATGATGAAGAAATCTGTTATTTCTCTAGCAATGATAGGATTTTTTGCATTATTCTTTTATATTTTAGATGCGGCATTTGCATTTTTGAGAGGGGTATTAAGTTAGTATGGAAGAAAAAAATTGGTATGTTGTAAATACTTATTCAGGGCATGAAAGCAGGGTTAAAGATAATCTTGAAATGAGAACTGAATCTATGGGTATGGAAAATCACATTTTTAGAGTGATTATTCCCGAACAAAAGGAAGTTGAAATCAAAGATGGAGTAAAAAAAGAAAAAATCAAAAAAATGTTTCCCGGATATGTTTTAGTGGAAATGATTATGAGCGATGAAGCCTGGTATGTTGTTCGTAATACACCTGGAGTTACCGGGTTTATTGGATCTTCTGGTAAAGGAGCAAAACCAACTCCATTATTACCTCAGGAAATAGATAAGATTTTAGCAAATGAAGGATTAAATAAAACAGAAATCAATACTGATGTTAACCCAGGAGATTCTGTTACTATTATAGAAGGACCATTTAAAGGAATGTTTGGTAAAATTGAAACTGTTGATTTAGATAATCAGAAACTAACAATATTAATAGATTTATTTGGTCAGGAAACACCTGTTGAAGTTGAACTATTGCAAATTAATAAATGTTAAATAGAGTAAGCTAACGCTTATTCTTTTTAATTGGGAATGTGTTAATTATAGAATTCAAAATTAAAATTGACCCACCAATTCCTAAATATGTCATATTTTTATTAAAAAATGCAATAAAATAAAATATAGTTGCAATTAAATTCAAAATAATATAAACCCATTCTTTATTTCTCATAGAATTATTATATACCATTTATGGGAAATATCACAAAAAACCCGAGCCTTTATTGAAAAATAATGAGTAAAATGATATAATATCAAGTATTAAAGGAGGGTTCTATGGAAGTATTAGAAAGTGATTACATTAAAAAAATATTTAATTATTATAAATTTACTAAAGATGAAATAGAGGAGTTTTCAAGTATTTCTATGCCGATAATTATTCACGATGAATTCCAAAAAAGATTATCAAGTGAATTTGTTCATCATGATGAAGTAAGTCTTGGAATTCATATATTAACTGATGCGATTATAACCTATAAATTATCAAAATCAAAAAGTAATAAAAAAGATTTTAATATAGAAGATGCAGTATTAATTGCTTTATTTCACGATTTATATACAAATCCATGGCAAAATAGTGGAGTAAAAAAATCTAGAGGAATTAATAGACATGGTTTTGTTCATCCGATAGAGGCAGCTTTGAATGCTGTTAGATGGTACCCAAGCTATTTTAATGAAAATGAAGAAAGAACAGTCAAACTATTAGATGGTATAATTCATCATATGTTTCCATTTCCAGTAAGGAAAATTGATGGAACTAATATGGAATTAAATAATTCTCATCTTCTTGATAACCCAAAATATTTAAAAATTATAACTGAATTAACAAAAAGCGCTATTCCAGGTTTATCATTTAGAAGATCAAAAAATATTGAAGGAATAATAATGAATAAAGCAGATAAAATCTCCTCATTAAGTGAACTAAAAAACTTTAATGCTTTTTTAACTCTTATAACTGGAAACAATAAAAATTTGACTTTAAAAAAGCATTGATTTTTTGTGTTAAAATGGTATTCCTACGAATATATTTTTGGTAATTTTTTTGTTTATATGCCTATTAATTATTTTTTAATAGAGTTGTTTAGTTTAAAAAACCTTAAGAAAAATATTTTAATATCTTTTATAATTATTTTATTAAGTGAATCAATTCAGTTTATTTTTAAACTTGGAGTTTTTGATATTGATGATATTATTGTTTGTACATCAGGAATGATAATTTTTTATCTTATATATAATAAATTCTTTTTAAAGAATAAAAAACTTACTTATAAAAATTATTGACTTTTAATGTAAAAAACATTATAGTATATATTCGAAAGTGGGGAAAATTATAATTATGAAAGATTACACTATAATAAAAGAAGATAGGAAAAATTTTATTTTACGTTATGTACCAAAAGGAGATAAAATAATCGTATATTATGCAGATGGTAGTTTTGATAATAAGCTATCAAATACCGAAGCTAATATTGAGTATTTAAATAGCATAATGGAACAACAGGTTGCTAATTCAAATAAAACTATTCACCAATCTGATTTAAATTCAGAAACATTATGGGGAATACTACCTTCAATAATTTTGGGAGCTGTGATATTAACCTTTCCACTAATTGGTATGTTGTTGGCGGTAAGTGTAAAGACGGTTTTAATAGTTCTTGCAGTAATAGCGGCTGTAGCTGGAAGTATGATAGGAGTGTCGGTAAATAACCACAACGTTTTAAAACAGGTTTTAAAAGACATAGAAAAATCAGAATATTTTTTGGCTAATGAAAAAATATTAAATGATAATATAAAAAAAAGTGAGACAATGCTGTTAAAAGTTCGTAAACCTTTGGCAAAAGCTATAACAAAAAATATAGAGACTAATGATAGGGGACAAGTGCTTGATATTAATTTTATACATAGTTTATCTTTAGAAGATTTAAAAACAATAAAAGCTAATATTGATAGATATAATGAATTTATAGCTCAGTCATCTCAAATAAAACCAATGACTAGAACCAGAGGTAAATCTAACAGATAAATTAGAAGAGCATTTTTTATGCTTTTTTTGTTGTAAAACAATATATACATGCAGAAATATCTTGAATTATTAAAATTCTTGTGATATCATGAATAAGCGAATTTGTATTGTATACAATTTGATTAGTGGGAGATTATGGATTATCGTATACCACTCGCGAAAAAAATACTAAATAGGAGGTGTTTTCGTGGCAAAAAATGTTCAGAAGATAGTTAAATTGCAAATAGAAGCGGGTAAAGCTACACCAGCTCCACCAGTTGGAACTGTTTTAGGTCCTGCGGGAATTAACTTGCAAGAGTTTTGTACTAGGTATAATGATGCTACTAAAGATAAAATGGGAAACGTGATTCCCGTTGAAATTAAAATTTATGAAGATAGATCATTTGACTTTGTATTAAAAACTCCACCAGCCGCAACTTTATTGTTAAAAGCTGCTAACCTTGCAAAAGGGTCTCAAAAGGGAGCCAACCAAGTAGTGGCAACTATAACAAAAGAAGATTTAAGGCGTATAGCGGAAATTAAACTACCAGATTTAAATGCATATAGTATTGAAGAAGCAATGGAAATAATTGCTGGTACTGCAAGAAATATGGGTATTGCTGTTAAAGGTGTAAATGATGCTGAATTAGCAGAGCAGGGAGCAGAGGCCGCTAAGGCTGAAGAAGAAGCTGCAAGAATTGAAGCCGAATTAGAACAAATGGAAGCAGATGCTAAAGCTATGGCAGAAGAAGCTTCACCAGAAGTTGAAATTACAGAACAATCTGAAGAAACTGAATCACTTGAAGAAAATAAAAAAGAAGACGAGTAAAATAAATAATCCATTACCACAGTAAGGAGGAAGAAGTGTTTATGAAAAATCATGGAAAATTATATGTGGAAGCTTCTAAAAATGTTGACAAAAATAAAAGTCATACAGTAGATGAAGCGATAAAAGTATTAAAAGGTATAAAACCTAGAAAATTTGATGAAACAGTTGAAGTAGTGTTGAGATTAAATATTGATGCAAAAAAATCAGAAATGAATATTAGAAATTCTATAGTGTTACCTAATGGAACTGGTAAAACAAAAAGAATTCTAGTAATATCAAAAACTCAATCACAAGAAGCAAAAGAAGCTGGAGCAGACTATGTTGGAGATACTGATATTATAGAAAAAATCGAAAAAGAAAACTGGTTTGATTTTGATGTAATCGTAGCAACTCCAGATATGATGGCTTCGCTCGGTAAAATAGGTAAAGTATTAGGTCCTAAAGGTTTAATGCCAAACCCTAAACTTGGAACTGTAACAACAAATGTCAAAACTGCGATTGAAAACATTAAAAAAGGACAAGTGGAATATAAAAATGATTCTTTCGGGAATGTACATGTTATTATAGGTAAACTTTCATTTAACGAAAAATTTTTAAAAGAAAATTTAATAGCAGTAGTTAAAGAAATATCTAAAAACAAGCCAAATGGTGTTAAAGGTACATTTATTAAGAATATTAGCATATCATCAACTATGAGTCCTGGCATAAAATTAGATGTCGCATCATTTGAATTGTAAAAAAAGTATTTACAAAAAAATAAAAGTATTATATAATACATATTAATGAAGAAGTCCCATAGACAGTAGGTACAAACATAAATCCTACCGAGGAACTTATAACAAACGTTTATAAGCTTTCCTATGGAAGGCTTTGTTTATAAAAATAAAGGAGGGATTTATATGGCAAGCGAAAAAAGTCTTGAACAGAAAAAAGCAGTTGTTGAAGAAATCAAAAGTAAATTAGATAAAAGTAAAACATTTTTGCTTTTAGATTATCGTGGACTTACAGTTGATGAGATTACAAAGCTAAGAAGAAGTTTAAGAGAAATCGGAACTGACATTAAAATCTATAAAAACACTTTAATGAATTTAGCTCTAAGAGATAAAAACATTAAATTAGAAGATTTTATGGAAGGACCGAATGCATACTTATTCTCAAGTGATATTATTGAGCCAATCAAAATAGTGAGTGAGTTTACTAAAGATTATCCAGCATTGGAAATAAGAGCAGGGTACATTGATAATGCCGTAGTAGAGGAAAGTGTAATTAGAGAGTATGCAGATATTCCATCTATGGAAGGTTTACTTACAATGTTTGCAGGTGGTTTGGTAGAGCATTTAAGAAATTTAAGTATAGGTCTTAACTTATATGCTGAAAAATTAGAAAAAGGAGGAACTGAATAATGGCAAAAATTGAAAACAAAGATATTATCGCAGCACTTAAAGAAAAAACAATTCTTGAAGTAAAAGAATTAGTTGATATGATGAAAGAAGAGTTTGGAGTAGATCCAAGTGCAGTAGCGGTTTCTGCAGCTCCAGTGGCAGAAGCAAGCGCAGATGAAGGAAGCTCTTCAAAAACAGTGGTTTTAAAAGAAGCAGGAGCTCAAAAACTACAAGTAATTAAACTAATTAGAGAAGTAACTGGTTTAGGACTTAAAGAAGCAAAAGATTTAGCTGATGCTGGTGGAAATATCAAAGAAAATGTATCATCAGATGAAGCAAATGAATTAAAAGCTAAACTTGAAGAAGTTGGCGCAACAGTAGAATTAGCATAAATATAGAAGCAAGCCTTTAATAGAGGCTTTTTTGCGTTTATATGGAAAAGGGAAAATCATAATGGATCATTACTTTACAAATAATGAAAAATTAAAGAGTGAAATAAAGGAAATTAAGTACAGTATACTTGATAATTCCCTTGTTTTCTATTCTGACTCAGGAGTGTTTTCAAAAGATAAAATAGATTTTGGTAGTGATATATTAATTAAGTCATATTTAAAGTCTCATAATGAAAGTCTTAAAATATTGGACTTAGGCTGTGGATATGGTGTTATTGGCATAACTTTATCTATTCTTACTAATAGTAGCGCTGATATGACAGATGTAAATAAAAGGAGTATTCATTTAGCGAAAATGAATATTAAAAAACATAAATGTAATGCAAAGGCATTTTATTCAGATGCATATAATGATATAACGGATAAATATAATATAATTATTACAAACCCACCAGTAAGGGTGGGGAAAAACAAACTTTTGGAAATACTTAAAGGTGCTAAAAATCACTTGTTAAAAAATGGTGAATTATGGTTTGTAATTCGTAAAGATCAAGGTGGATTAACTATAAAAAAACTATTGGAAAGTGATTATAATATAGAAATAAAAAATAAATTAAAGGGCTATTTAATATTTTGTGCTAAAAATCGTTGACTTGTTGACAGTAGTTTGGTAGAATTATAAATTGCGATATATTGATTTAAAATTATTGTAGTCTTTTAAAAAAAAATTGGATTGGGGTGAAAAAGTGGCATACAAAATAGAAAAATTTGGTGACCATAGAGAAAGAAGAAATTTCTCGAAAACACGCAACACATTTGAACTTAGTAATTTATTGGAAATTCAGAAAAGTTCATTTGAAGCGTTCTTAAAAGAAGGAATAAAGGAAGTATTTGAAGATGTTTTCCCCGTTGAAAGTTTTTCGGGTTCACTATCACTAGAATTCGGTGATTATCATTTTGGTGAGCCTAAATATTCAGTGCGTGAAAGTAAAGAAAGAAGAGTAAGTTATTCAGCTCCTTTAAAAGTTCAGTCAAGATTATTTATTAATGAAACAGGTGAAGTTAAAGAACAGGAAGTTTATTTAGGAGATATTCCTTTAATGACACCTACAGGATCATTTATAATAAATGGAGTTGAAAGAGTTATTAATTCACAGTTGGTTCGTTCTCCTAGTATTTATTTTAAAAATGAAATAGATAAAAATGGTAGAAATTTAATAAAAAGTGAAATAATTCCAAATAAAGGAACATGGTTAGAATATGAGCTTGATGCTCGTGGTGTTTTTCATGTTAGAATTGATAGAACTAGAAAAGTAACTGTAACTACATTGCTTAGAGCATTAGGATTATCTTCAGATGATGATATTATAAAGCTATTTGGTGATAACGAAATATTAAAAAATACTATTGAAAAAGATGCTACAACTAATACAGATGAGGCATTAATTGAAATATATGAAAAATTAAGACCTGGAGAACCAGCTACACTTGATAGTTCTAAAAATCAGTTAGTGACAAGATTTTTTGATAGATTTAGATATGATTTAGCTAAAGTTGGAAGATATAAATTTAATAAGAAATTAAATGTATTAGATAGATTATTAAATAATAAAATAGCTCAGGATATAAAAGATGGCAAAGAAGTTTTAGTTAAAAAAGGCACAGTGATTACTAGAGAAGTACTAGATGATATTAAACCTTTATTTGCTAAAGGATATGGTGTAAAAACTGTAAAAATCAATGAAGAATTGGATAAATATGATAAAATCCAGGAAGTTTTAGTTTATTCTAATGATGGAACTAATAAAATATTGAAAATTATTGGAAATGATCAGAGTATTGATGTAAAAAGACTTACAATATCTGATATTTATGCTTCAGTTTCATATTATTTAAATTTACAGTATGGAGTTGGCAGTTTAGATGAAATAGACCATTTAGGAAATAGAAGAGTTAAACAAAGCGGAGAGTTAATTCAAAATCAATTTAAAGTTGGTATTGAAAGAATGGAAAGAGTTATTAGAGAAAGAATGTCAACTCAAGAAATTGATGCGGTCACTCCTAAAAGTTTAATAAATATTCGTCCGGTAGCTGCTGCTTTAAAAGAATTTTTTGGAAGCAGTAAATTATCAAAATTTATGGATCAGATAAATCCTGTGGCTGAACTTAATGATAAAAGAAGATTAAGTGCTCTAGGGCCTGGTGGATTATCTAGAGATAGAGCAGGAATGGAAGTGCGTGATGTCAATTCATCACATTATGGAAGAATATGTCCTATTGAAACTCCAGAAGGACAGAATATCGGGCTTATTACATCATTATCAAGTTATGCTAAAGTTAATGAATATGGATTTATAATGACTCCATATAGAAAAGTGGTTAACAGTGCAGTAACAAAAGATGTTATATATATGACAGCTGATGAAGAAGAGGATTTTTATATTTCACAGGCAACTATTGAATGCGATGCTAAGGGTAATATAATAGAAGCAATTGTTCCTGCAAGATATATGGGAGATAATTTACTTGTATCAAAAGATAAAGTTGATTTTATAGATGTATCTCCAGCTCAAATTGTATCTATTACAACAAGTATGATACCATTTATGGAACATGATGATGCGAATAGAGCTCTTATGGGAGCAAATATGCAACGTCAGGCTGTACCTCTATTAAAACCTGAGGCTCCAATAGTTGGAACAGGTGTTGAATATATGGCTGCTCACGATTCAGGTGCAGTTGTAGTTTGTGAAGAAGATGGCATTGTCGAATATGTCGATTCAAAAAAGATTATAATTAAAGATAAAAATAGTAAAGACAAACATACTTATGAAATGATAAATTATCAAAGAAGTAATGCTGAAACTTGCTATAATCAAAACCCTATTGTAAAAAAGAACGAAGAAGTTAAAAAGGGTATGGTTATTGCTGATGGACCTTCAACAGATAAAGGTGAGCTTTCATTAGGTCGCAATGTTTTAGTGGCATTTATGACATTTAATGGATATAACTACGAAGATGCAGTTATCTTAAATGAAAGAATAGCAAAAGATGATGTGTTTACTTCTATTCACATAGAAATGAAAGAAGTTGAATGCAGAGATACCAAACTTGGACCAGAGGAATTTACCAGAGATATTCCAAACGTAAGTGAAGATGCTCGTAAAAACCTTGGAGAAGACGGTATCATTAGAATTGGTACTGAAGTAAAAGAAAATGATATTTTAGTTGGTAAAGTGACACCTAAAGGCGTACAAGAACTTTCAAGTGAAGAAAAACTTCTTCATGCAATATTTGGTGAAAAAACTCGTGAAGTAAGAGATACATCTTTAAGAGTTCCACATGGAAGTGCTGGAATTGTTCATGATGTTCAAGTATTTACAAAAGATAATTTAGATGAACTTCCTGCAGGAGTTTCTAAAATAGTTAGAGTATATATAATTAAAAAAAGAAAAATGCAGGTTGGAGATAAAATGGCTGGACGTCATGGAAATAAAGGTGTTGTATCTTTAGTATTACCAGAAGAAGATATGCCATATTTACCAGATG
>CAZBKY010000006.1:1028-34705 GCA_964492595.1 uncultured Muribaculaceae bacterium | reverse complement strand
AATTGCCCCTGGCAAGTATCGGTTTTAAAATGTTAGAGGCATCAATTGCTCCTTCTGCGCCTCCTGCCCCGACTATTGTATGGACTTCATCAATAAAAATTATAATATCATCTATTTCTTCACATTCTTTTAATATTTTTGTTAATTTTTCTTCAAACTCACCTCTATATTTTGTTCCACTTATAACTCCTGCGATATTCAAAGACACTATAGTTTTCCCTGTTAAAAATTCAGGGACTTCATTTTTTTCTATTTTATCCGCTAGAGCTTCTATAATAGCTGTTTTACCAACTCCGGCTTCTCCTATAAGTATAGGGTTGTTTTTGTTTTTTCTTGCAAGTATTTCTATAACCTGATTTATTTCTTTATTTCTGCCGATTACTTTATCCAGTTTATTGTTTCTTGCAAGTTCATTTAGATTTGTTCCAATTTCATATACAAGCAAATTACTGTCGTTTTTATTTAATTTATTTATTTCTTTATATATCTTGTTTATATTAATCTTCTGATTTAAAAGTATTTTTATACCTAGAGAATCAATTTCCTCTAATGCATTTAAAAATATATGCTCTAAAGTTATTTCTTTTGAAGAGGCATCCAGTGCAGTAGCCGAACTTTTATCTATTATCTTTTTAATTCGGGCATTATAAAAGATATATTTTTCTTTTTTATTATTTATTCCTTTAAGACTTATTAATTCATCCTTGTATCCATCATATGTAATATCATATTTGTTTAAGACATTTTTCATACTGTTATTAAAACTCAGAATGCTTAGTATAAGGTGTTCTATATCGACATAGGAATGCCCCAGATTATACATTTCTAGTTCACTTTTTTTTAATGCTATGACAACTTCTTTGCTATATTTGTTCATGGTATCTCCCTTTTATATTCTATGTACATTTTGTTTTAATTAGCAAAAAAATAAACAATAAATGTTTAAAATAAAAAAGTTCTTTCGAACTTATTTTATAACTAGCATCATTGTTATTAGAACTACAATAATCAGTATTAATAATTCTAAAACTAATTTCCATATGAATTTTAGCCATTTTTTATATGGAATATCTAAATATGAAAGACCTAGAATTAGAAATAAACTTGTAGGTGCGATAAGCATAGTTGTTCCATATAGTGACTGGCTCATAACATTCATTAATGATGTTCCAATTTCATTTGTATATAAACCCGCTAAATAAGGCATTACAATTTGACCTAGATATGGCAGTTCGATATGTAGAGCAGACCCAAATATCATAATTCCACTTGTTCCAAACAAATTGAAACTTTTGGCATTTTCAAGTAAATAAGACATTAGTGTTGTAAATATTCCTGTATTTGCTGATATGATTAAAATACCATAGGCAAATGTTATCAGCAGGCTTTCTTTAATTACTTTTGAAAGGCCATCAATCATATTGTTAAGAGTTTCATTAAATTTGAATTTATATATTTTACCAACTATGAAAGAACTGATTACTAACATAATAGAAAGTTGAAAATAACTCCATTCACCAAATTCATATGTGGCACTTCCTAAGATGTATGAGAATATAGTATACTCAGTTTCCTTAATTTTAATTGCAAAAGTAGTAATTGCAGTATTTAACTTTGTAAAAAGTTCAATTCCAAACACATCATTCCATCTTGTGCATCCAAGAATCATTAAAACAAATAATATTCCAAATACAGTATATATAGGCCATACTTTACTTTTTCTTGTAATTTCTTCTCCCAGATACATATCATGGGCATCTTTAACATCTTTTTTAGCTTTAGATTCTTTAACTTTTTCAGCATATTTTAACGTAAACAGTATAAATACTATAAACGATAAAACAAACAAACTTACTTTAAAGTAAAGATTTGCTGAATATGATAGATTTAATGCTGTTATAATCTGACCAATGGAGTTATATCCATAGGTTGATCCTATAACACCAATAAGCATTGCTCCAAATGTTGATAAAAATGCAGTAAGTTTATCATAACCCATTAGTAATATAATTGAAACTACCATAGGAATAAAGATAAACATTAATAGGCCATATCCCCCAAATGAAGATAAAGCCGCAAAGATAAATGCTATTAAAATTAAAGCTAGTGTACCTTTCTTTTTAAAATTTTTAGCAATTTTTTCTGTTACTTTTCTGTATGCTCCAGTTTTTACAAGTACACCATAAAATGCTCCAACTGATAATATAAAGATTAAAACCTCTATAAATACAGATTGGAAAAATGGTAAAATTAAGTACTGCCAAAAATCGAAGAAACCTAGTCTGTATATTCCTGCTTCAACGTATTCTGAAGAATAATATCCTGCAGGTATAAACCAAGTAAGTAGCAGCATAACCGCCATAAGAATAATCAATATTTTGAATAAACCATTCTTTTTCATATATTTCCCTCCTCAAATATAATTATACAATTGAAATTTCGATAATACAACATTTTCATAAAATTTTTTGCTTGCTTGTTACAAACTTTCACTCAACTGTATTTCTACTTTTCATGATGGTAATAAAGATGACAATATAGACTTAAGATTTGATTTAATATCTGGGCTTGCTTACAGAACTTATGCAAATGATTATGAGAAATTACCTATTTCAGACAAACAGAAGGCATTTATTATTGAAAAACTTAAAAAGGCTACAAAAAGAGCTGAGTTAATGACACTTCATAATATGACTACACCAAAAACACTTAACAGTCGTACAAGTAGAAAATTAGAAGTATAAAAAATATAAACTGGTAAGTTAAAGCGAACCGGTTTTTTTATTTGAAAAAACCAGATATTTTATTGCCATACCTTCTATTTTATGCTAAAATTTATTGTAATTGAAGTTGAGGTGTTTATTATGTATTGGGCTAAAGAAATAGCTTTAGAAATTATTGAAGAAAGACCAGATAATGAAATTTATACTGTTGCCAGTGGAATAAGTCCTTCTGGGTTTATTCATATTGGTAATTTTAGAGAAATTGCTACTCCTTATTTGGTAGCTTTAGAGTTGTTGAAATTAGGTAAAAAAGTCAGATATATTTTATCATGGGATGATTTTGATAGATATAGAAAAACCCCTGGAAATATAGATAAATCCTTTGATAAATATATAGGCATTCCATATACAAGTATACCAAGCCCGTTTAATGAAGGTGAAAGTTATGCCAAAACTTTTGAAAATATCTTTATGAAAGAATTAATAGAAATGGGAGTAGATAATATAGAATTTATTTATCAAACAGAAGAATATAAAAATTTCAGATATTTGGATGATATAAAATTTTGTATGAAAAAAAGAAAAGAAATTTTCGATATAATTTGTAGTTTTAAAACGCAAGATTTTTGTGAAAATGATAGAAATAATTCTTATCCAATAAGTATTTATTGCAGTAAGTGTATGAAAGATTTAACACAAATTACTAATTATAATGATGAAACCGAAGAAATAACATATAAATGTGAATGCGGAAACGAAGAAACAGTAAATATAAACGAATACAATAATTTAAAGTTGGTCTGGAAAGTTGACTGGCCTATGAGGTGGAAAAAAGAAAGTGTTGATTTTGAATGTGGAGGAAGAGACCACTCTACTGAAGGAGGAAGCTTTGATGTTTCTTCTAGAATATCAAGAGAAATATTTAATTATGAGCCTCCTATATATTCAATGTATGATTTTATAGGAATTAAAGGTGGAGAAATGAAAATGTCTTCATCTAAAGGAAATGTAATAACAATAACAGATGCATTAAAAGTATATGACAAATATATCTTTATGTGGTTTTATGCTAAATGTAAGTGTTGTCAGGCTTTTGATATAGCATTTGATGAAGATGTAATAAGATATTATCAGGAATTTGATAGATGGGTAAAAGCATATTTTGAAGGTAATATTGATGAAAAAAATAAAGACGCTATAGATAATACAAAAATTACAGAGAAATATTTAAAATATCCAAATTTCAGTTATTTAGCAACTTTTCTTCCTATGGTAAATTATGATAGGAAGTTATTAAAAGAATTATTATCTAAAGAAGGCATTAATACAGAAAGTAAATACTTTGATGAAAGACTTGAAAAATCTGAATATTGGGTAAAAACTTATGGAGAAAGATATCAGGTCAAATTACTCAAAACTAATAATAAAGAATATTATGATAATTTAAATAAATTAGAGAAATCTAATATATTAAAAACAATTAATATATTAAGTGAATCAAAATATACTTCTTCTGATGAACTTCAAACATTACTTTATGATGTGGTTAAAGAGTATGTTAAAGAAGAGAGTGAATTAAAGAAAACTCAAAAGAAATATTTCGAAGATTTATATAATTTATTATTGGGGGCTTCCAAAGGGCCAAAATTAGGACTGTTCTTAATTGCTGCAGATAAGGAAGAGGTAATAAACTTATTGACATTTTAAAAGAGATTAACAAATCTCTTTTTTATATTGGCTAATAATTTTTAATAATTCTTCCTCTGAACCCACTTTACTTAATTTGTTCTTATATTCTTTATTATTTGGCAGATATTTAACATACCATAAGGCATGTGTTCTTATTTGTAATAATGCCTGTTTCAAAGAAGTATTTTCCTTTAAATTGTTAAAATGAGTTATAATCATATCTAATCTCTCTTCATAAGTTGGTTTTTCTATTATTTTATTATTCTCTATGTATTTAACACATTCTTTAATAAACCAAGGATTTCCTAAAACTCCCCCTCCTATCATAACAGCATCACAGCCAGTTTCTTTTAGCATTCTTTTAGCATCATATATAGTTTTTATATCTCCATTCCCAATTACAGGGATTGATACATTATCTTTCACATCTTTTATTATATTCCAATCGGAAATGCCCGAATAACCTTGACTTCTTGTTCTTGGATGTATGCATATTGCAGCAGCCCCTGCTTTTTCAATTTTTTTTGCAACCTCAACAGCATTTATGGTTTTTTCATCCCACCCACTTCTAATTTTTACTGTTATTGGTGTTTTTGTATTTTCCACTACAGCTTTTACTATATTATAAACTTTATCAGGGTCTTTGAGTAAGGAAGCACCGGCACCAGATTTAACGGCCACTTTAGGTACAGGGCAACCCATATTAATATCAATAAATACATTTTTATATAAATCAGTTATTATCTTTGCAGCATTTGCTAAAGTTTTAGCATCAGAACCAAAAAGTTGAATAGCAACAGGAATTTTTAAAGTTTCAATACCCTTTAACATGTCAAATGTTTTTTTGTTATTTCTAACAATTGCCTCAGCACTTATCAATTCAGTATAAGCCAAACCCAAACCCATTTTTTCACATATTTTAATATATGATGAGTTTGATATTCCAGCCATTGGTGCAAGTACAATTTTATTATTAATTTTTATATTGCCTATTTTCCACATATTAATAATATATCATCTTTAACACATAAAAAAAAGACTTTTAAAAGTCTTATTGAGGCTCGTAAACAACATCACACTTAATATCTTTGGTAACATTTTCTATTGTAATTATGTTTGATACTCGTCTTGCTGTGCCGCCTTCTGTACAAGTTGCACTATGTAATACATAGTTATTATTAGTTACAAGTATTGTGAAACTTGCAGAAGCTCCGGATTTTACCGTAACTATAGAAGTGCCAGAAGATAATATTCCATGTTCTCCAACATCCATTTCTACAGTATATGTTATATTTTGAATTTGTTTGAAATTGACAGTGCATATTGTATCATCTGTTAATTTAGAAATTGTAAAAGTTCCATTTGTCCAAGTCGCTTTTTGGTCGTTTGTGCAAGTTACATCAGGAATTCCATATCCAGATGAAGCTTGTATGCTAACTTCAACTTTTGTGCCATAATTATACTCCAGTGTAGTATCTCCCGAACCATTATTTACTTTTACTTCAACTGAAAACTTACTCATTTCATATGTGACATCGCAAGATGTATCTGCATATATATTTTTTACAGTTAATAATTTTTTTTCTTTATCCCATTCGGTGACTTCATTATTCGTACATATTGCTTGTTTATATTTATAACCTTCTGTAGGTGTAATAGTGATAATGGCATCTTCGCCTCTTTTAATTTTATTATTTGAAAGGGGAGTGATGGTTGCATTTGTTGCGGTAATGGTTATTTGATTAAAAGTTGTAACAAAATATAATTTGCAGGTTGAATCCGCAGAATTATCTGTTTTAAATGTCCAGGTATCTTCATCCCATGTATATTTAACTTTATTTGTGCAAGTTGCAGAATTAAAGGCATATAATTTTTCAGGTTCCTCAGAACTTGAAGATTCAGTAGATGAAGATATCAAAGTTGCATTTGTAGGCATCTCACTGACTTCACTATTATTCAGATAATATTTATAAGTTATTACACGTTCTGTAGGGGCGTTATCGCCTTTTTTATATTCTAAATAACCAACAACTCCGCATGCTAAACTCAGTATAGCTAAAGAAGTTATAAAAATGGCTATTGCCTTTTTATTTTTCATTTTCCCTCCGTAATCTTTCTACCATAACATAATTTTATAATTTTAACTTATACTTGTCAATAAAAATTGACATGTATCGAATAATTTAGTATAATTTCAAATGGTACATTTTGATGGGGTATATTATCTTTGGGAAGGAAAAATATATTGCCATATTACATATTAAAAAAGGAGAAAAAATATGAAGACATTTATGTTAAGAAAAGAAGATGTTGAACATAAGTGGTACATAATTGATGCTGAAGAAAAAAACTTAGGTAGAGTTGCTTCAAAAGCTGCATATGTATTACGTGGAAAGCATAAACCAACTTATACTCCTCATGTAGATTCAGGAGATAACGTTATTATAATTAACGCTGGTAAAATTAATTTGACTGGAGATAAGCTTGATAAAAAAATATATTATAATCATAGTGGATATCCAGGAGGATTAAGAGAAAGAACAGCAAGAGTTATGAAAGAAAAATATCCTGTAGAAATGGTTGAAAGAGCTGTTAAAGGGATGCTTCCAAAAGGAAGACTAGGAAGACAAATGTATACAAAATTATTTGTATATGAAGGTATAGAGCACAAACAAGTTGCTCAAAAACCAGAAATATTGGAGGTTTAGGATGGCAGAGGCAAAAAAATATACCGCAACAGGAAGAAGAAAAAGAAGCGTTGCGAGAGTCACACTAACTCAAGGTAAAGGTAAAATTACTATAAATGGAATTGAAGCAAGTAAATATATTCCATCTGAAATACTAATTTTAGATATGAAACAACCTTTAGAATTAACAGAAACTTTGAATAAAGTTGATGTTGAGGTTAATGCAACAGGTGGAGGCTATAATGGTCAGTCAGGTGCAATTCGTTTAGGAATATCAAGAGCATTAGAAAAATATAATCCAGAATTCAGAGCAATTTTAAAATCTGCTGGTATGATTACCAGAGATGCCAGAATAAAAGAGCGTAAAAAATATGGTCTTAAAAAGGCTAGAAGAGCTCCACAATTTAGTAAGAGATAAATAAAAAATTATATAAAGCCCACAAGCACAATATTTGTGGGCTTTTTCTATTTTATAAAAATTAAAATAAGACAATGTGAATGTATAAGACACATGCGGGTCACTACTAAAGAATATCTTAGTTTATATTTGATAAATTGATTTTTTTATGTATCATTATAATAAATTTATTTAACCAGTTAAAATAGTAAATGGAGATGATGTAAAAATGACATTAAAAGAATTAAATAAAGAGTATAGAAACTTACAAAATAAATATGGGGCGAAAGAATTGGATGCAATATGTGGTGATGGTTGTGAAGATAAGCCAGATATATGTTTTGTCTTCATGAATCCTACAGGTAAAAATATTGCTTCTGATAAAAAATGGAAGGGAATAAAATCCCCTTGGATAGGAACTAAAAATATTTGGGAACTTTTTTATAACATAAATTTATTAAATGCAGATATTTATAATAAAATTAAGAATATAAAAGGTAAAGATTGGACTGAAAGATTTGCTGAAGAAGTTTATTTTAATATTACTGAAAGTAAATATTATATTACTAATTTAGGTAAATGTACTCAAACAGATGCAAGAGAATTACCCGATAATGTTTACAAGCAATATTTGGCCTTGTTTTTAAAAGAAATCGAAATTGTAAAACCTAAAATAGTAATATTATTTGGCAATCAGGTAAGTTCAATAGTGCTTAATGAAAAAATATCAGTTTCAAAATGTAGAAAAAAGAAATTTCAAAAAGAAATTAATTCAAATATATATAATTTTTACTCTTTATTTTATCCGGTGGGAAATGGCAGATTTAATATTGATAAAACAACTGAAGATTTAAAATGGATAATAGAAAATGAAATTAAAGAAAAAAAAAATAGCTTTATAAAAATAATTTAAATAAATGTAAGATATAAGAATATATTGACTTTTTATTTACAAAATTAAACCAATATTATACAATTTATTTATATGAGTAGGATGGAGGATGAAACATAAAATTTTTAAAACATTTATAATAGTTCTATTTGCAATATCTTTAACGGGATGTAAAGCGAGGGATTTAGATGGAAATGTTAAAACTGAATTTGGTATTAAAGAAACCGCGGTATATAAAAACATTTATTATACGGTAACCGATGTAGAATATACTGATACTCTAAGTCAAGGTGTGCAAACTTCAGATGAAAACAAAACTTATATTGCACTAACATTTCAAGTTGAAAACAAGTCAAAAAAAGAAATAGATGTACCAAGTTGCATTATAATCACAGAAAAAACATCAAGTGAACAAGAAACCGTTTCTTGGGAGGGCGATATAAATAAACATACTATAGATGGTGGATAAGTCTATGCTGTAACGTATTATATGGAAATTGATAAAGAAGACAGAGGTAAGTATTATGATTATTGTAGTAGTGGGGAATTTAAATTTGATTTATCAAAATAATTTTTAATAAATTATGGAAATCTTTATTAAACAAATAAAGGAATGTTTGAATAATTAGCAAAAAACAGTTTTATTATTTAATTTAGCTATAGGGAGGTTAAAATATAGGTTAAACATTGTCGTAATGAGGGTTGGTCTATATTTAGCAGAGGAGTAGATTTGTATATAAATCATTTACCAATAGAACGCAGAGAACTTGAAAGGTTAATAGAGGAATATAAATTATTTTTGGACCATAAAGAAAAAGAAAAGGAAATCGAGATAGACAATTATTGGAATTCAAGAAAAAGAGAAATAAAAATATAAATAAACTAAAAAATTTCTTTTTTTGTCCAACATTTTCATGTAAAGTCCTGTGAAATCACTTTTAATCAAAATAAAATAATGATATACTTTTAATGCAAAGTAGGTGCAAAAGTGGGAGCAAAAATATTTAAATCATTAGATGAACAAATTGAAATTCTTAAAAATAAAGGATTAGAAATAAGAGATGAACTAAAAGCTAAAAATATTCTTCTGAGAGAAAATTATTTCTTTTTAAATGCATACAGATTTGTTTTTTATAAAACTGATGGCAGCAGAAAATTTAATACTGGAACAACATTTGAAGAACTTTACGCATTATTTTCTTTTGACAGACAGCTTAGAAATATAATTTTTAAAAATATTTTAATCATAGAAAACAATTACAAGTCAATGCTTAGTTATGTACTTAGCAAAACTTATGGCTATAAAGAAAGAGATTATTTAAACCCGAATAATTTTGATAATACAAAAGGAAAATCAAGACAAATTAATGATTTGATAAGAAAAATTAAAAGACAGATAAGGATTAATGCTTCCCAAAATAGAAGTACAAGTCATTATGTCAATAATTATGGATATATTCCTTTGTGGGTTGGGGTTAAAGTTTTAAGCTTTGGTATAATTAGTGAAATGTTTAGTATATTAAAATTGGATGATCAGAGAGCTTTAGCAGCCATGTATAATATAGATATTGAGGATTTGGAATTATATTTACCGATACTTGCTAACTATAGAAATTTATGTGCACATGAAGATATACTATTTGACAATAAGACTCAAAAAATCATTTCTGATACTAAATATCATGCATTTTTAAACATAGAAAAAGATTCTGAAAATATGTATAAATATGGAAAGAATGATATTTTTGCGCTTATTATTATATTAAAAAGTTTACTTACTGAGGATGATTTTAAAATGTTAATGAATGAATTAATATATGAATTCGATACTTTGGGAGGAAAGCTTAAATCTATTCCACTAGATAAAATATATAATAAAATGGGATTCCCCTCAAATTTTAAAGAAATAGTATATCTGGAAGTAAAATAAGGAGAGAACATGAAAAGAGCAATAAATTATATTATTACAGTTATATTAAGTATTTTTGTGGGTGGGGTTTTAATGTACGGATTAATTTATTTTTTTCCAAATACAGTAATAAAAACAATCACTAAAGAACAAAAAACAGTTAATGTTATTGATGAGGGGATATCTCAGGGTATAGATAATGTATATAATTCTGTAGTGGTAATTGAGTCATATAAAAACAATGCTTTAGTCTCTACAGGTTCTGGTTTTGCATTCAAACAAGAAGAGAACTATACATATTTAATGACTAATTATCATGTTATAAATGGAGGAAATAAAATAATTGTCACTTTATATAATGAAACAGAAATTGAAGCTTCTATAATTGGTTCTGATGCTTATTCAGATATTGCTATATTAAAAATAAAAAATGATGATAATTTACTTGTTGCAAATATGGGAGCGACATCCAATATGAAAGTAGGAGATACTGTTTTTGCTATAGGGGCGCCTATGGGTAAAACTTTTGCCAATACAGCGACAAGAGGAATAATAAGTGGAAAAGACCGGATGGTTGAAACAAGTATCAGCGGTGGATCAAATGATTGGATTATGAATGTAATGCAGACAGATGCAGCGATTAATCCTGGAAACAGCGGCGGACCTTTGTGTAATGTAAGTGGAGAAGTGATAGGGGTAAATTCTATGAAAATAGTTGAGTCTTCAGTTGAAGGACTAGGTTTTGCAATTCCAATTGAAGATGCACTTGCATATGCAGAGAGTTTAATAAAATACGGAAAAATTTCCAGAGGTTATATCGGAATAGAAATGATAAACGTTACAGAGACTTTCCAACTATTAAGAAGTGGAATAAAACTTGATAGTGATGTTAAAAGTGGTGTAGTGGTTGCTAAGGTAGTTGATAATTCTCCCGCTAAAACAGCTGAATTAAAAGTTGCTGATGTAATTGTAAAAATAAATGATTATAATATAGAAAATATATCTGAATTTAGATACTATCTATATAAACATAGTGCGGGAGAAATTATCACTTTATCAATATATAGAGATAAAGTGATCAAAAGTATTAAAGTTAAAATAGCAAGTTCTGAATAAATGTAAAGAGAGAAAATTTCAAATACCATTTACAGTCTTTATGTGTTAAAATATTTTATATAGAATTTAGAGGTTTTATTATGGGGAAAGATAGGATTGAAAGATTTAAAAAAAACTGGTTATTCTTTGTTATAGTTTTTGCTGTTATAATATTCTTTTTTCTTATATCTTCATTTATAAATAATTCATATACCAGTATAGAAGAGGTGGAAGATCTTCCAAATGAAATATCTGTGAGTACTTCTTCTCTTATAATAAATGAAGTGCAGTCTTCTAATGGTGGCACTTATGCCGATAAAAATGGAAATACATACGACTGGATTGAACTTTATAATGGGGCAGATAAAGAAAAAGATTTAACAGGTTATAGTTTATCTGATGATAAAAATAAAATTAAATGGGCTTTTCCCGAAGGAACAATCATTAAATCTAAAGGATATTTAATTGTATTTTTAAGTGGCACTAATGAAAGTGGACTATATGCTAATTTTAAACTGAAAGCCAGTGGTAGTGAAACTTTAATACTAAGAAAAGCAAACAAAAAAATAGTTGATGCAGTCTCTACAGTATCTACTAAGAAAAATCAGGTAATGTCTAGAATGTCTGATGGAAGTTTTGTTCTTACTAAAATGGCAACTCCAGGATACGAAAATTCAAAAAAAGGCTATGAATCATTTACACAAAAAATGAATGAAACAGATGAAAAAAGATTAAGCATAACGGAAATACTTCCGAATAATAAAGGATATTTTAAAGATTCCTATGGAGAATATAGTGGTTATATTGAAATAACAAATATATGGAATACTTCAGTAAGTTTAAAAGGATACAGCATATCAAATGATATGAGCCTTCCATTTAAATGGGCGCTTCCAGATATTATTTTAGGTAAGGGTGAATCTTTAGTAATTTATACTTCAAATAGAAATATTTATGAAAATGAATATCACACAAACTTTAAATTAAACAATACAAATGGTGTGGTAATTTTAACAAAGAATAATTTATTAGAAGAAAAGGTGGAATATAATATTTCAAATGGTGTGGCTTATATAAAAGGCAACAACTCTTTTTATGAAAGCAATATGATTAGTCCGGGTTATCCAAATACTTCTGAAGGAATTAAAACCTTTGAAAATAAATATTTACTTATTCCAGATGGAATCGTAATAAATGAGGCAATGAATTCTAACTACAGTTATTTAGTACAAAATGGAAACAGATATTATGACTGGATTGAACTTTATAATGGTTCAAATAAAGATATATCTTTGAGTGATTACTATCTAACAACAACAACTAACAGTCCTAAAATGTATAAACTTCCCAATGTAACTCTTAAATCTAACTCTTATTATATATTAATGGCTTCGGGAGATGAGAATTTATCTAATAACAGCTATAAGCATACTAATTTTAAATTATCTGAAAATGAAGGAATATTCTTATATAAAAATAATAAAGTAGTTGATTCAATGTTTATATCAAACGTACCTACAGGTTATAGTTATGGGAGATATGGAAATTCCGGGTTTTACTATTTCAGCAGTCCTTCTCCGGGGAAAGCCAACTCCTCAGGTATTATGCAAATATCATACACCCCTCTTTTTTCCGAAGAAGCAGGGGTTTATAATAATATTGATAAAATTGATTTAGATATTTTCTGTGATGGCGATACTCATTACACAACAGATGGAAGCCTTCCAACAAATTCCTCTAAAGTTTTAAATGGGTCCTTATCATTAAAAAGTACAACTATGATAAAAGCAATGTGTTCTGAAACAGATAAAAAGAACAGTGAAATAATAACAAAATCTTATATTATAAATGAAAACCATACTTTACCTGTAATGTCTATTAGTTTAAATCCAAGTGATTTCACTTCAATATCAAGAAATCCATGGGTAGTCGATTATGAAAAACCAGGCTATGCAGAATTTTTTGAAGAAAAAGGAAGTTTCAGCATTCCAATGGGAATAAAATTATTTGGAGGTTCTGCAAGGGGTCTTCCTAAAAAAAGTTTTTTAATAAGTTTTAGAAAAAGTTATGGAGATGGAATTTTAAATTATCAGGTATTTGAAAACCGAAATAATTCTGTTTATGATGAATTAGTTCTTCGTACTGCTTCTCAGGATGAAGAAAATGCAATGATTAGAGATGTTTTAGGCACATCTTTAGTTGATGGAGTAACCAACTTAGATGTTCAGGCCTATAAATCTATAATTTTATATATTAATGGAAAATATTGGGGTATTTATTTTATTCGCGAGAAGGTAAATGAAAACTTTATAGCATCTCATTACAATGTTGATGGAGATTTAACTGATATAGTCAGGATTGCGGGAGATACAACCGCTGGTACAGCAAAAAATTATAGAGAACTTATGAACTATGTTTCCTCTCATGACTTATCAAAAACCGAATATTATAATTACGTGGCAAGCAAAGTGGATATAGATAGTTTGATTGATTTTTGGGTAGCTGAAACATATATTACAAACAATGATATAGTAAACTGCAGATTTTTTTCCAATCCAAATGTAAATGAGGGCAGATGGAAGTATATATTTTATGATTTAGACTATGCATTTTACAATTATTATTTAAATTACTATAATTTTTCAACAAACTCAGTTGGTATGAATCCTAAAAGATACCCTACAACATTGCTTAGAAAAATGCTAAAAAATAAAGAATTTGAAAAAAGATATATTGAAAGAGTAAGTTATCAACTTAAAAATGTGTGGAATAAAGAAAGAGTAATGGAAAAATATAATGAAATACTTGATGAATTAAATCCAGAATTAAAAAGAGATTTTCAAAGATGGAAAAAAAGTGAAGCGATGTTTAATTATGAACTTGGTAGATTAAAAACATACATAGATAAAAGAGAGTCATATATGATAAATCAGACTAAGACATTTTTTAATCTAACAGGCGATGAGATGAAGAAATATTTTGGAGACTGATATGAAAAGAAAATATAGAAATGAAATAAAATATATAATATCAAAAGTTGGAGCTGAAGAACTTAAATATAAATTGAAGCCTCTTTTAGATTTTGATGTCAATGCAGATGAAAATGGAGCTTATAAAGTAAAGAGTTTATATTTTGATGACTTGAGTAACACTGCACTTTATGAAAAGTTAGATGGAGTGCTATATAGAAAAAAATATAGAATAAGAACTTATAATAACAGTGATGAGCGTATAAATCTTGAAAGAAAATATAAACATAATAATTTAACATCTAAAGATCAGATATTGATATCAAAAGAAATATATAGTAAAATACTTGATGGAGATATATGGGATATAAATATTGAAGAGGATAATCTTTTATCAGAGTTTATTGGAGAAATGAAGATAAAAAATCTACTTCCTTCAGTAATAGTTGAATATAAAAGAACTGTATTTATTTATCCTTTATCTAATGTTAGAATAACAATAGACGAGGGAGTCTCATCGGGCAGATATAATTATGATTTATTTGAGAGTGATGCTGTAGGGTATAATGTTATGCAACCTAATGAAGTTGTTCTTGAAGTAAAATATGATGATTATTTACCCTGCCATATAGAAAAAATTTTAGAAACTGTTCCTTTATATAGACAAGCTATTTCAAAGTTTTCAATATGTAGAGGAATAAAATGAGGTGGATTTTATGAATTTTGTGGATTTAATTAAAAAAAGTGTTATATCAGAATTTACTGGAACATTGTCAATTGGAGATATGGTTTTATCTTTGATAGTGGCATTTGCTTTATCGATATTTATAGTGTATATATACAAAAAAACATATACAGGTGTTGTTTATTCAAAATCATTTGCGTTATGTATAATGATGTTATCAATGGTAACGGCCTTGATTATCAGAACAATCAATTCAAATTTGGCATTATCCTTAGGTATGGTTGGTGCTTTATCTATTGTAAGATTTAGAACAGCTGTTAAAGAACCTGTGGATACTGCATTCATGTTTTGGGGGATATCTGCCGGTATAATGTCAGGCGCGGGAATTTATTTGGTCGCCACGGTTGGTTCATTGTTACTGGGAGCTCTTTTTTTAGGGTGTTATCTTATGGGATTTAAAACTACAAGCAGATATTTATTAGTATTAAAATTCGAAAAATTTGCATACAATGATGTTTTGAGTGTTTGTCAAAAACTTTCTAAGAGAAAAATCAAAAGCAATTCAGTATTTAAAGATAAGATGGAATTAACTTTAGAAATTGATATTAAAGACAAAGAAGAGGATTCAAAGAAAAATATAGTAGGGGAATTCAGTAAAATAAATGGCATAATAAATGCAAGTCTTATAAGTTATCAAAATGATTTTGGTGAATAGATAAAGCTTAACTTCTAGAAATAGAAGTTTTTATCTGATATAATTTTATATATGAAAGATGCAAAGTTATATAAATTTTTAATACCTTTAATGGCTTTATTTATGAAATTTTTTTATAGAGCTCAAATAGTAAATAAAGAGTATATATTAGAAAACGAGGCTATAGTTTTGTGTGGCAATCATACAAGTAATTTAGACTCTATTTTAGTAGGAGCATCAATTAAAAGAAATATTTATTTTTTAGCTAAAAGCGAATTATTTAAAGGAATAAAAAAACACTTTTTTAAAAGTGTTGGCTGTATACCAGTAGACAGAAAAACAAAAAATCCTGATGCTGTAAATGATGCGAGTGATTTATTAAATAATAAACAAATTGTTTGTATATTTCCAGAAGGCACCATTAACAAAACTAAAGATATTATTATGCCATTTAAATATGGAGCTGTATCACTTGCTTCTAAAACTAATTCTTACTTGATACCTTTTTCTATAACCGGAAAATATAAATTATTTAAAAAAAGTGTTAAAATAGAATTTCTGGAACCTTATAAAGTTGCAGCTAACTTAGAGAAAGAAAATAAAATTCTTATGAATAAAATAAAAAAATCAATAATTGAAAACAGAGGGAAAAATGAATAAAAATAATTTTGGTTTTAAATTAATGCGAGCTCTATTAAAACCTATTTTTAAATTTTACTATAATCCCATAATAATTAATAAGGAAGCAATTCCGACTAAAGGACCTATTCTTTTATGTGGAAATCATAAGCATTTATATGACCAGAATTTAGTTTTGTTATCTACTAAAAGAGTGATACATTATATGGCAAAAAAAGAGTATTTTGATGGTAAGTTTGCTTGGTTTTTCAAGTTTGTCGGATGCATACCAGTTGACAGATCTAAAAAAGATGAAGATGCAGTAAAAAGTGCATTAGATGTATTGGGTAATGGTGGAGCTATTGGTATATTTCCAGAGGGCACAAGAAATAAAACTAAAGAGCTTTTGTTGCCTTTTAAATTTGGAGCTGTTTCAATGGCAGAAAAAACAAACGCCCTTATAGTTCCTTTTGCAATTAGGGGGGATTATAAATTTAGAAGTAGAGTAACCATAGAGTTTGGAAGTCCATTTAAAATAAAAGATATGAATTTAGAAACTGCCAATAATAAACTTATAGAGGAAGTTAAATCATTATTACTAAAAAAGTAATAATAAGGGAGAGCTTAATGAAAAATAAAAAATTTACAATATTAATAATAATTGTTTTAATCATTTTTATTACTATCAGTCTAGCCACTGCAATGGTAATAGAATATTATTATGCAAAAAGTGAAGATAGAATACCTTTACTTGCAATTAAAACGGAGTCTATTTCAAAACAATATACCGAATATAAATCATTATTCTATAAAATGTACAAATGCTATTCCGATTTAATAATAGTTCAAGGATTAAACAAAGAAGAACCTTACTGTAATAGAATTATTAAATATGATGAAAGCGGTTATTATATAAATTATCATAATATAAAAATATCTAAAAAAGATTTTCAATTAATATTTGATGTGTCTTCAACATTCTTTGAGATAGATAAATTTACAACATATCAAGATTTAGAGAATTCTAAATTAATAGCGGATGAATATAAAAGAAATATTCATATAACTAAAGAAGTAAAAAAAGTAAATAAAGAAAATATTTCAATAGAGGTATTCCCTGAATTTATTCAAATAAATGAATATGGAGATTATGACTGGAAATTCCAAACAGATAACCCAGAATATTATAAATGTATGAAAAATTCATTATTTAAAGATTATGATGGTGAGATATGCACTGGTGAATGGAATAAACTAGAATATTCAGATAAGTGGTGTGAACTGGCAAAAAACAATTCAATATATTCAATAAACATAGTATATAAAGATAATTGCAAATAAAAATTATTAATTAAAAAATTAAACAAATAAACTCTAAAATCGCCATAATACCCCAAAAATTTCAAATATCATTGACAATGTCTTTTTTTGTATGCTAAAATTGAATTGCATATTAAGATAGAGGTTATATTGATATGTATGTCACACTAATAGTCAGGATTATAGAGAATGGATGATGAAATAAAAATAAAGGCTAGTAAAGCAAACCGCAAGAAAAAAACAAAAAAAATTGCGAAAATGGTTCTATTAATTTCAACATTATTGCTTCTTATGTTTTATATAGTTATCAGCATTGTCTATAATAGCGGTAATTTTTCCATTACTTTGGATAAAAACCTTTATATGAAAAGAAACATTATTATTTATGATGATCTTGAATATAAAATTTATCGATCAGAATTACATGCAGAATCGATGGATTATTTAGATAATATATCATATAAATGGTTTCCTGAGGATCTTGATAAAAGCTTAGGTGGCTCTCATAATGGAGAAAATTATGTAGCTTATACATTCTATATTGAAAACATGGGAGAAGAAACATCGGACTATTATTCAGAAATAATTATTGATGATGTTATCAAAAATGTTGATGAGGCTATAAGAATCAGGGTGTATAAAGATGGAGAATATGAGACTTATGCTAAAATAGCTCATAATGGTAACCCCGAAAAATTAACAACCCCATTTGAATCGAAAGAATTAGTTGCTTTAAAACATGTGGAAAATTTCAAACCCGGTGATATACATAAATACACCATAGTTATATGGCTTGAGGGTACTGACCCGGAATGCACTGATAACATTTTGGGTATTTTAAAATTGATTGCCGTTGATTCAATCGCATCTACAAATATCTCCGCTCCAATAATAATTATTATAATTCCTAGAAACAATAAAGCAAGCTCCATAATTCTCCTTAGTTTTATTTAATATAAATTAGTAATTAAATTTTATCAAAGTTTTCTTAATTTTAAAATTATTTTTTGATATGCCTATGTAAAGCAAGTCCATTCATATTATAATAAACACTTAAATGTGCTTTTTTCATACACTACTATAGGTGATAATATGGCTTTAAAAGGTATTGTGATAGATCCGGGGCATGGAGGAAAAGATCCGGGAGCAAGCGGGAACGGCATAATTGAAAAAGATTTAAATTTGTTAATAAGTAAATATATGTATGATAGATTTAAGGCGCTTGGAATACCTGTTACGTTGACTAGATCAACAGATGAGACATTAAACCAAACAGAAAGAATTAACAGAGTATTAGATGCTTATGGCAATGGGAAAGATGTATTAGTAATTTCTAATCATATAAATGCTGGTGGGGGAGATGGAGCTGAAGTTATATATGCTCTGAGAAACAATTCTTCTTTATCTAAAGATATATTAGATGAAATAGAAAAAGAAGGACAAAATATAAGAAAATACTATCAGCAAAGATTACCAAGCAACCCTGTAAAAGATTATTATTTTATGCATAGAGATACTCCTAATACAGAAACTGTAATTGTGGAATATGGCTTTTTAGATAGTACAAAAGATGATGTTCAACAATTAAAAAATAATTATAAAAAATATGCAGAAGCTGTAGTTAGGGGAGTAGCAAAAAATAAAAATTTAAAATATGTAGCACCAGCAGAAAGTGGATATTATACAGTTCAAAAGGGTGATAGTTTATGGAGTATAGCAAATAAATATGGACTTACAGTTGATGAATTAAAAAACTTGAATAATTTAACCAACAATCTATTGTCAATAGGTCAAACATTAAAGGTAGTAAGTGAAGAAACAGAAAAAGTACCAGAAGATTATTTAGTATATATAGTAAAAAGTGGAGATAATCTTTGGGACATAGCTCAAAAATATGATACTACTGTAAGTACTTTAATGAACATTAATAATTTAACTTCTACTAATTTAAAAATAAATCAACAATTATTAATTCCAAAAAGTAAAGAAATAGAAGTTGAAGTTACCCCAGGAGTTGGAACTGAATATACGGTTCAAAGCGGAGATAGCTTATATTCTATAGCCAAAAAATATAATGTTACAGTTGACCAAATTAAAGAAAAGAATAATTTAACAA
The DNA here is from genome assembly GCA_964492595.1 of uncultured Muribaculaceae bacterium. Lineage (GTDB taxonomy): Bacteria > Bacillota_I > Bacilli_A > RF39 > UBA660 > CAYNFP01. The sequence goes on along the minus strand of CAZBKY010000006.1, from coordinate 14,911 downwards.
GTAATTTATTAAGTATAGGACAAAAATTAATTATTCCAACAGGCGAGGCGATAATAGAAGAACCTGAAGAACCCTCACTTGGCGGAGTGAACTATGTAGTTCAAAAAGGCGATAATTTATATTCTATAGCAAATAAATATGGCATAACTGTTGATCAGTTGAAAACTGCAAACAATCTAACAAGTAATACATTGCAAATAGGGCAAATTCTGCTTATACCAGGAACAACTAATTATGCAAATTATACAGTAAAATCAGGAGATTCCCTTTGGAAAATAGCAAATACTTATGGAACAACAGTTGATAAATTAAAAAAAATCAATAACTTGACAAGCGACTTATTAACAATTGGTCAAGAATTATTAATTCCAACAAATTAAAATCACTAATAAAGTGATTTTTTAATATAACTCTCTACATACTCCTGGATCAGGTTTATAGAAACAATGATTTTTATATTTTCCCGCATTTGCCTGATTAAACCAAAGCGCTTTACATTCCTCTTGTGGTTTCGGGGAATAAAACCATAAAGCATTAGTTGCAGGATGATAATATTCTCCTCTTAGTATCCTTTTTGCAAGATCTTTTTCTTTAGTAGTGGGAGAAGTATGGAATAAAGGACTATTTATTCCTGTAAATCCTCCAGGAGATTGATAAACCACATCTGATATAGTTCTAATATTTTTAAAGTCTAAACAATTAGCGATAGCTCTATTGACAATAACATTTCCCACCATAAGCATTCCTAAATCTCCTTCAGCTAAAGCTTCTGCTCTCATAAGCCTTGCTGCTAACTCTAATTCTTTATTTGTATAAGCCAGTAGCATATTAATCACCTAAAATATTATATGATTTTTAAAAAATAAAGTAATTGATAACTAGAATTAAAATAGGGGATATGATATAATAAAAACCGATAAGAAGTTTATATATTTCATATAAATATAGATTTATAAAGATGTTTATCAAAAAAATAGGAGCGTAGTTAAATGGTATAATAGCGGCTCCAAATTACATTGTCTGGTAAAATAAATAATCAATAATTATATAATTATTGATTAAAAAGGAAATGTAAGAAATGTCGATAAAATAAGGCTTTGAAGGGAAATAAAAAAATTAACTAGTAAAATCTAGGGGCATAATTTAAAGGTAGAATGGCAGTCTCCAAAACTGCTCGTGCGAGTTCAATTCTTGCTGCCCCTGCCATTAAGAGATGAAATTGCTTTCAGAAGTTGGAATGAAAGTTGTATATGAATACAACTTTAAGAAAATTGAAGGGAGCTTTTTTTAATGAAATTAACAATGCAAGATAAATTAAAATATATACAAAGATTATGTCATTATAAAGGAGTAATAATCTTAGAATCATATGATGGGTGATTATGTGCATATATTATAGCGATATCAATATTAACATAATGAGATATCTAAGGAAAAGCCCAATGATGTTTTTTGAAAGACATTCAAATTATAATATAAAAAGAAAATAAAAGTATTTCTAGACAACAGGATATTATCATAGTAGAATTAAATGAAGCAGAAAATCAGAAAGCATATTCAGATTAAAAGAGTTAATATAATAGAAGATAAGATGACAAAGAAAGAATGGAAAAACCCTTTAAATGAAATAAAAGCCCACCTTTTTAAAAGGGTTGGCTAATCTTATGGCCTTATAGGCCTGTTCAATCCACGCCTTTTGGACATGGTTATAAATTTTAAAAAAATTGTCCAAATTTTACAATTGATATAGTAAAATTATCAATAGTCGTCGCTGGTCCAGTATTAACAATACTCAAATTTGCTCCTATTTCTCCACCTAAAATTGTATAAATAACTGTTTTCTCGGAAGTTCCAGAACTAAAGGAATACGACATATTTCCTCCAGGAGAACTAGGATATCGCATTTCAATATCAAGCGAAGTGAAATCACCGGTAGCAGCCATAATAAATGTATAAAATCCCGTTTCTTCTATAATGAATTGATTACTAGGCGGTGAAGTCGCTCCAATTTTGTAATTAAATAATGTAGCACCTGTCGGAAAACTATCCCCCGTTTCTAGTTGAATAGGTGTATCCTGTTTATTAAAAGTAAATGGGACATTTTCGTTACCTACAGCTCCAGTTGGCCCAGTTGGCCCTGTTGATCCTTCAATGCCCTGAGGTCCAGTTGGGCCGATTTCTCCTATATTACCCGGTATTCCTTGAGGCCCGGTCGGTCCAGTCGGCCCTGTAGCTCCACTCGAACCTCCTGATGGCCCTGTTGGCCCAATTGGTCCGGTTGGTCCGGTTGGCCCCCACATTAGACAATAACTAATTGGATTGCATTTACATCTTTCATTTATTTTTGTTAAAGTTTTATCAAATGAGTTCATATTTTTTCCTTTCCAATATATTTTATTGAAAATTTTTAATAAAGAAACAGCAATTAACATAGATAAAAACTATCAACTTTTTATATTTTCATTTCTGTTTAAAATCGGAAAAAACAATTATTTTATGAACTGATAAAATAAAGTATACACAAAAAATTTGCTCCTTTTTTATTTGACATAATAATTATAAAAAGATTAATAAAATGCAAAGAAGAGATACAAAGGAATAAAAATGCAAAATGTGTTTGTAATTTTAATTAAAGAAAGGTTAACTAGAGGAAGAAACGGTTGCAATTATTAATGAGATTAAATCAACATAAGATGATTGTTATAAATTAAGCAAAATGGATAGAAGTCATAAAGAAAGTATTTCTTGAATTACGGAATTTTCTCAATTATAACTGCTGTTTTTTATGTTACAGTTGATGCTTAGATGTGTAACTATTGTTAAAAGATTATTGTAAATCTAAACACTCAAAATATATAATATTACATTTGAGGTACAAAGATTAGCTCTTTGCGCCTCATATTTCAATTTTGTTTTAAATGATTTCACATGCTAGTAATTTTTTATCATTTAACTTTTTATTTTATGTATGCTGTTTTATTAAAGAAAACAAATCTTTTTGAGTTAGTATTGACATTATAATACTGTTTTAAGAAATTCGCATAACTGACAGAATGGCTCCTGGTCCATGTACAGAAAAAAGAAACGCGCTGTCTGGCGATACAGAAGATATTTCAATCCCTAGCACATCTCCCGCTGCTAGTGTATAGTAGTTTATAATCGAAAAAGTTCCTGTGTAATCTCCAAATATGAGAGCCTGTGTTGTTTCATCCTGCTTTACACCATTAATCGTCAATGATGCTGTAATCACTTGACCAGGTATGGCGGCTCCCGCTACGATAACATCAACACGGTAAATACCCGGCTCAATAATTCGAATGGAATTAGCGGTCGAATAATCAATATTACTATAAGAATCACTTTGAACGCTCAAAGGAATTTGAGTTGGTGTAAAAGTAATTTCGAATGGCACCTCAAAGATTCCCATTAAGCTACCAAAGGCACTAGAAATAGCACCTGTTGGACCGGTTGGCCCAGTCGGTCCCATTAAACCTTGTTCTCCAGTTGCGCCAGTTGGCCCAGTTGGCCCTAGTAGACCAAGTGTTTGAAAACAGCAATTTGGTTTACAATTCTTAGCATCATCAATTTTTTTCATTGCTTTGTCATATACATTCATTTTTATCACCCGCTATATTTTATGAATTTAAATAAAAGAGGATTAATAGGTTCGTCTAATAAATTTTTAAAATCTTCTTTTATCTATGTAAGAGTAAGCTCCAAGGATCAGAACGAAGAAAGACAAATAAATGCTTTATTAGAATTAAAAATAAATGAAAGAGATATTTTTATTAATAAACAAAGTGTTAACGATTTTGATAGAGAGCAATATAAATATACAAAACCCTCATATTGCAAAAACGCATATTTAATATTATAATATAAAGTGAAAAAAGAAGGTAAATATGAAAAATAAAGTAATAGTAATTATTATTTTTACAGCTCTAACATTATTAACTATATTTGTTGGAAACAAGACTTTTTTATCGAATTTTTACAATGTAAGAAATTCTGAAGGGGATATTGTGAAAATACCTGTACCCTGGTTTTCTTATTATATAAATTCTGATAATGAAAACACTTTTAAAACACTAAGAAGTACCAGCAATATAAGAGAGTATATAAATAAATATCTAGATACTTTAGAAGCATGTTATGATGAAAGTTATTTTTACGATAAAGATTTGGATATAACAATATTCAAATATGAAGTAAAGGGTGGAAAATTTTTAAATAATATTTATTTGGATTATCAGCTTGGAAATTATTGTGAAAATGAATATGTTCTTGATGAAGACTGGATTTCTGAGTTTCAAAAAGGAGCTAAGATTTCTGAAATCAAATTAGAAATGTGCGAAAATACATGTACTGAAAAAGATGTTGAAAAAAAGTATATAGATAATTTACTTAACTATATAAAAACTCAAGAAAGAATAGAGCACAATGATAATGTTAATATGAATGCAAAATACATAATTAAAGTTTATTATGAACTTAATAAAGATCTATATTTTTTATCAATATTTAAATATGAGTCGTATTTAGCTTTTAAAGTTGTTGACCAAGATGATCATCCTAAAAATGCTATTTATAAATTTAATAATGAAATAAAAGAGTTACTAGAGAATATTTATAAATAAGGAGGTAAAAGTTTATGAAATATTTTATATGTGAAATATGCGGAAATTTAGTTGAATTAATCAATGAGGGTGGAGGAGAACTTGTATGTTGTGGAGAAGCAATGACTGAAATCAAGGCAAGAACTACTGATGAGGGGACTGAAAAACATTTACCTATAGTTCAAAAAAACGATTCTGAAGTTATAGTTAAAATAGGAAGTGTTGAGCATCCTATGACAGAAGAACATCATATCGAATGGATTAGTATTCATTATAATAACAAAACTCAAAGAATAAAACTTAATCCGATATCTAAGGCTGAAGTCACTTTTAAAATAAATGGCGATATTGAAAAGATGGAAGTATATTCTTACTGCAATATCCATGGACTATGGAAAACGGAATTTTAAAAATTTTTAATAAAATTGTTGCACAATACATCATTAGTATATAACAATATAATAGATAAAAGAAAAATTAATTCTTTTAATTCTTATAGAAAATATATATATTTTCTATTTTTTTATTCGATATATCAAATAAATCATGAACCCATAAATCACCGGTATTTCTTTACTTAATTTTCTTTTCTTGATATACTTTAAATATAATACGAGGTGACAATGAAAAAAATTGTTATAAGTTTGGCTGTAATTTTATTAACGTTATTAAGTGCGGGTTGCGCTCGTAATGAAAATGAACTTGTAATGGTAACAGAAGCAGGGTTTGCGCCTTATGAATTTTATGATGAAGGTGAAATTGTAGGTGTAGATATTGAGATAGCTAAAGAAATAGCGGGCTCTTTAAATAAGAGGCTTATTATTAAAGATATCGCATTTGATTCAATAATAAATGAATTAAAAAGTGGGAAGGCGGATTTCGCAGCTGCAGGAATGAGTATTACAGAAGACAGAAAAAAAGAAGTTGATTTCACAATAGAATATACTGTTTCAAATCAGGTGGTAGTTGTTAGTCAAAATAGTTCTATATCTTCTTTTGCAGAGCTTGATGGAAAGAAAATCTCTGTACAGCTTGGTTCTGTAGGAGATTCGTATGCCACAGAAAACTATAAAACCGCTAAAATTGATAGACAAAAAAAGTTTTTAACTGCAGCAGAGGCTGTAAAAAGTGGAAAATCAGATTGCATTATAATGGATGAGTTGCCCGCGAGGGAGTTGGTATCTAAAAATCCTGAATTAAAAATAATTGATGGAATATTATTTCAAGATGCTTATGGGATGGCAGTGAAAAAAGAAAATAATGAATTATTGGATGTTATAAATGAGGTACTTCAAAACTTGATAGACAATGGAAAAATTGATGAATATATTTTAAAATATACCACTGAATAAGAGGTGAAATATGCAGAGTTTTTTTGACAAAATCAAAGATATAGCTTATCGCTCAATAATTGAACAAAATCGCTATCAGTTTATAATCAGCGGTCTTGGAAGAACTTTAATTATAGCTTTTTTTGCTGTTATTCTGGGAGTTATTTTAGGATCTTTGATTTCAATTGTTATAAACTACAATAAAGAAGAAAAAAAGTTAAAGCTATTAAGCGGGGTTTTTAAATTATATGTTACGATTATTAGAGGAACACCCGTAGTACTTCAACTGATGATTATTTATTATTTAATTTTTAAATCAGTAAATATCAATGTGATTTTAGTTGGAGTTTTAGCTTTTGGCCTTAATTCTGCAGCTTACGTATCAGAAATAATTAGAGCTGGCATTGAATCGGTAGAAAAGGGTCAAAAAGAAGCTGCCTATGCCTTGGGGTTATCTTACACCCAAACAATGTTGAAAATAGTTTTTCCGCAAGCCATAAAAAATATATTGCCTGCCCTTGGAAATGAATTTATAACCCTGCTGAAAGAAACCTCCGTTGCTGGATATATTGGAATTATGGAGTTAGTAAAGGCATCAGACATTATTGCCTCTGTCACTTATGATTATTTTTTTCCTCTTATTATAGTTGCAATTATATATTTAGTATTAACCTTAGGATTGTCAGGTCTTCTTAGAACTTTTGAAAAGAAGGTGTTAAATCGTGCTTAAAATTAAAAATTTATATAAAAGTTTTGGAAATCTTGAAGTTTTAAATGATATAGATTTGGAGGTGAGTAAAGGCGAAATAATTGTGATATTTGGTCCTTCAGGCAGTGGTAAAAGCACTTTTTTAAGATGTATAAATCTTTTAGAGTTTCCCACAAAAGGACAAATATTGTTTGATGGTAAACCTACAGATAAAATAAATAAAACCCTTTTGAGAAATAAAATCGGAATGATATTTCAAAACTTCAATTTATTTTCAAATCTTACAGTTATTGAAAACTTAACTTTAGCACCCATTAAAACAAAACTTATGACAAAAATAGCGGCACATAAAGAAGCGATTAAATATTTAGAAAAGATATCGCTTCTGGATAAAGAGAATATTTACCCAGATAAATTATCAGGGGGACAAAAACAAAGAGTTGCAATTATCAGAGCCCTTATGATGAAGCCAGATATTTTGTTAATAGATGAACCTACTTCTGCTTTAGATTCAGAAATGATTAAAGAAGTTCTCAATCTTTTAAAAGACATAAAAAATGAAGGAATTACAATGATAATTGTATCTCATGAACTTGATTTTGCCAAAGAAATAGCAACAAAAATAATTTTTATGGATAAAGGTAAATTAGTGGAGGATGGAACACCTGAAGAGGTATTTAATCATCCTAAAACAGAAAGACTAAAGGAATTTTTATCAAATATAAGTTAGCTAATAACTAGGGTTTACTAGTTTATAGATGAGTTTTGGGATATCTCATAAAAAAAATCACAAAATAAAAGTATAAGGAGTAATGAAAAATGTCAAAAATTAATGTAACAAGCGAAATCGCACCTTTGAAAAAGGTATTGCTGCATAGGCCTGGTGGAGAATTATTAAATTTAACCCCCGATTCTTTAGAAAGGTTATTGTTTGATGATATACCTTATTTGCCTAATGCAATTAAAGAGCATGATGCTTTTGCAAGGGCGCTCAGAGAAAATGGTGTGGAAACTGTTTATCTTGAAGATTTAATGACTGAGGTTATATCAGAAAGTGATGAGATTAAAGAAAAATTTATTAAACAATTTATTTATGAGGCGGGAATTCGTACACCCAAATATAAATACTTAGTATTTGATTATTTAAATGAAATCAAAGATAATAAATTTTTAGTATTAAAAACTATGGAGGGGATTCAATTAAGCGATATATCAAGAGAAAAAAGGGATATTGAAAAGTCTTTAGTTGATTTGATAGATGATGAGAATGAATTTATTGCTGATCCTATGCCAAACCTATACTTTACAAGAGATCCTTTTTCAAGTATTGGAAGTGGAATTAGTTTAAACAAAATGTATTCAATTACAAGAAATAGAGAAACAATATATGCTGAATATATATTTAATTATCATACTGAATATAAGGGAGAGGTTCCTCTTTATTATGACAGATATAATCCTTACCATACTGAAGGTGGAGATTTACTTATTTTAAATGATAAAATATTAGCTATTGGAATATCTCAAAGAACATGTGCTGAGGCAATAGACACACTTGCTAAAAACTTATTTAAAAGTCCTCTATGCAAAATAGAAACAGTACTTGCTTTTAGCATCCCATCAACTCGTGCATTTATGCATTTAGATACCGTATTTACTCAAGTGGATGTAGATAAATTTACATATCATCCAGGTATTATGGGTACTCTTCAGGTATTTGAAATAACCGAAGGAGATGACCCTGATAGCGATGAGGATTTGAATGTTAAAGAGATAAATGATACACTAGAGAATATACTAGAGAAATATTTAGGTAGAGAAATAACATTAATTCCTTGTGCTGGAGGAGATAAGGTATCAGCAGAAAGAGAACAATGGAATGATGGAAGTAATACTTTGTGTATCGCGCCTGGAGTTGTGGTAGTATATGACAGAAATAATTTAACAAACGAGGAGCTTCGCAAAAACGGTTTAAAAGTTATTGAAGTGCCAGGGGCTGAACTATCTCGCGGTCGCGGCGGACCAAGATGTATGAGTATGCCACTTGTAAGAGAGGAGTTATAATGGATTTAAGAGGAAGAGATTTTTTAAAACTAATTGACTACACCCCAGAAGAAATTGAATATTTAATTAAAGTTTCAAAAGACTTTAAAGATAAAAAAAGAAGAGGAGAGAAACATAAATATTTAGAAGACAAGAATATTGCTTTAATATTTGAAAAAGATTCTACCAGAACAAGATGTGCCTTTGAAGTTGCTGCTTTAGATTTAGGTATGGGTGTTACATATTTAGGACCAACAGGTTCTCAAATGGGGAAAAAAGAAACAATTGCCGATACAGCCAGAGTTTTAACAAGAATGTATGATGGCATTGAATATAGAGGATTCGGACAAAAAGTTGCAGAAGAGATTGCTAAGTATGCTAATGTTCCAGTATGGAATGGACTGACAAATGAATTTCACCCTACACAGATGCTTGCAGATTTAATGACAGTAGAAGAGGAATTTGGTTATCTAAAAGGGTTAACACTGGCTTTTCTTGGAGATGCAAGAAACAATGTTGCAAATTCTTTAATGGTAATATGCTCAAAATTGGGAGTTAACTTTACATGCTGTGCGCCTAAAGATTTATTTCCAGATAAAAATCTTGTAGAGACTTGTAAAAAATTTGCTGAGGCAAGTGATTCAAAAATAATTTTAACAGAAGATGTTTTAGAAGGTACAAAAGGAGTTAATGTTATATATACTGATGTTTGGGTATCTATGGGAGAAAAAGAAGAACTCTGGGAAGAGAGAATAAATAAATTAACTCCATATCAAGTTAACAACCGTGTAATGGATAATGCAGATGAAAAAGCTATTTTCTTGCATTGCTTGCCATCTTTTCACAATACAGATACAATAGTTGGAAAACAGATATATGAAAAATATGGAATAAAGGAAATGGAAGTGACTGATGAAGTGTTTGAGTCCCCCTGTTCAAGAGTATTTGAAGAATCAGAAAATCGTCTTCATACAATAAAAGCAGTTATTTATGAGACTTTGAAATGAAAAAAAGGGTAGTAATTGCTTTAGGGGGAAACGCTCTTGGAAAGACACCTCAAGAACAGTTGGAATTAGTAAAAATAACAGCAAAGAATATAGTTGACTTGGTGGAACTTGGTAACAATGTGATAGTTACTCATGGAAATGGACCTCAAGTTGGTATGATAAATCTTGCAATGGAGATTGCAAAAAATAATATTTCCTCACCACTCGTACCTTTCGCAGAATGCGGAGCAATGAGTCAAGGATATATTGGATATCATCTTCAACAGTCAATTCAAGAAGAATTATACAAAAGAAAGTTGGATAAAGATTGTGCCACTGTAATAACACAGGTTGAAGTAGATGAAAAAGATGAAGCTTTTCAAAAACCTACAAAACCGATAGGCAGTTTTTATAGCAAAGAAGAAGCTGATATTTTAGAAAAAGAAAAAAATTACGTAATGAAGGAAGATGCTGGGCGAGGTTATAGAAGAGTTATAGCCAGTCCAATCCCAATTAAAATATTAGAATTGCGGGTAATTCGCGATTTAATAGATAAAGGCGATATAGTTATCGCATGTGGAGGAGGTGGGATACCAGTAACTAAAGACTCTTTTGGATACAAAGGAGTGGATGCAGTCATTGATAAAGATAGAACAAGTGCTAGACTTGCGCTAGATGTAGGGGCAGATGTTCTCTTGATTTTGACCGCTGTAGATTGTGTACTTATCAATTACAATAAAGAAAACGAACAAAAGCTAGATAGTATGAATGTTACAGAGGCTAAAAAATATATTGATGATGGCGAATTTGCTGAAGGAAGCATGCTTCCTAAAGTAGAAGCTTGCATAGAATTTGTACAAAATGCAAAGAATAAAAACTATGCAATCATTACTTCTTTAACTAATGCTTTAAAGGCATTAGAAGGAAGAAGCGGTACAATAATAAAAAAGGAGTGAAAAAAATGGCAATAAAAAAAGGAAAAAAGAGATTCGGGATATCGCTTACATCATTTTCTATAATTTTAATTATAATTTTCTTGTTAGGCTTGCTTTCTTATGTTTTGCCTAATGCACAGTTTGTAGAAGATGTGATAATAAATGGTAGCGGTGTATTAAAAGCAAAATTATCTGATATCTTGCTATCCCCAATTTTAGGATTTGCAGATGCGATTGATGTAGGAATCTTCGTGTTAATATTGGGAGGATTTTTAGTAGTTGTAAGTAAAACCGGAGCACTTGAAACAGGAATAAAAGTTCTTGTAAAAAAAATGAAGGGAAAGGAACTAGTTTTAATTCCAATACTTATGGTAATATTTTCTATAGGTGGAACTACTTATGGAATGCTTGAAGAAACAGTTGGATTTTATGCATTATTAGCATTTACAATGGTGGCAGCCGGAATGGATACAATAGTAGCTAGTGCGGTTGTGCTTTTAGGTGCTGGTAGCGGTGTTTTGGGTTCAACTATCAATCCCTTTGCAACAGGAGCTGCAATTGCGGCACTACCCGAGAGCATTGTAGTTAATCAGGGAATAATTATTGGTATAGGTGTAATTTTATGGCTTTCATCTTTATTTATTTCTATTTTATTTGTTATGCGTTATGCAAAGAAAGTTAAGGCAGATAAAGGGTCTACTTTCTTAAGCTTAAGAGAACAAAGCAAGATGGAAAAGAAATATGCAAATAAAAAAGACCCTTCAGAAGATGTTAAATTAACATTAAAACAAAAAATAACATTGATACTATTCGGACTAACTTTTGTAGTTATGATCATAGGGTTTATTCCATGGGGAGAATTCAATATAACTTTCTTTGATAAAATATCAGGATGGTTAACAGGAAGTTCTTTAGGGAACTGGTGGTTCTATGAAGCGGCTTTATGGTTCTTAATTATGGCAGTAGTTATTGGAATAGTTAATGGAATGAAGGAAAAAGATTGGGTAGATACATTTGTAGATGGTGCAGATGATATGATTGGAGTAATTCTGATTATAGCAATTGCAAGAGGTGCGACTGTACTAATGAAACTTACATATTTGGATAACTATATTATTTATAATGCTGCAGATATTTTAAGAAGTGTTCCCGGATATTTATATACACCACTTAACTATATACTGCATGTTATACTTTCTATATTGGTTCCATCATCTTCAGGATTGGCATCACTATCAACCCCTATTATAGGGCCTCTTTCTGCAACTTTAAATCATAATATTGAAACAACAGTAATGACTTTAGTTGCTGCTAATGGACTTGTAAATTTAATTACCCCGACTTGTGGAGCAATCATGGGAGGACTTGCCTTAGCAAAAGTTGAATATTCTACATGGTTTAAATGGGCGTTTAAAATTGTCTTAACTATAGCGGTTGTAAATATTATAATCTTAACAATCATGACGTTAATATTTTAAAGAAATATAAAAAAAGCTATCTGTATAAGATAGTTTTTTTGTTTAAATAAGTTATAAAATATATATAGCACAATTCAAGTTTTTTATGTATTAGAAAAAATAATCATACTTTTCTTTTTTTGAGATAAATAATAGTGGTTCCCAGTGATAAAATAGAAATAATTGATCCCCAAATAAAACCCCTTGGAATATACTTAAATTCGATTATATGTTCTCCTTTGGTTAAATCAATTCCTATAAAGGCATCCATCAATAAATTATATGATACATTTTTCCCATCAACAGAAATTCTCCATCCCTTATCATAAGGTATAGATGTAAATAAAGTTGTTTTATCTTCATTAACCATTACTTTTCCTTTAATATAATTGTCTTTTTCATATTTTAAAATTTCTAACCCATTTTCCTTCATTTCATTAACCCAGTTTATATAAGAACTGTAATCTAAAAAATATAACTTTAAATCTTCTACCTTTTCTCTTGAACTGCTAAAATATAATTTTATTTCGTATTTGTCTCCTTTTTTCAGTAAAAGAGGAGTAAAATTTTTGGTATCAAAAGATTTAATTTCTTCTTCATCATTTAAAATTAAATTATATTGGTTTCTTCCTTTCATTGAAGGATTTAAAAATACAAATGCATCTTTCTCTATAACTCCCCTATAAGATACATATCCGCCTTCTTGAGAGTTATAGTAAACAAAGGTACCATCTCCTTCTTCCATTATCCAGTATTTTATTAATTCATTATAATCAAGATTTGTTAAGGCATTACTTACTATATTCGTAGAGTAATCAATAATATTAATTGAATTTTCATAGGATTTGTTATCCTCCAATTTTAAATCTTTTATTTTACTGTTCATCATAAATCCTAATGATAAGTTTTCTTCTATTTTATATATACTGTAAGGCGCTTCATAGATTTTATCATAATAAAACTCTTCTTTATTTGATACTATATATTTAAATCCTAATAAAGAGGTAAATATTGGGTTTTTAGCATTAAATCTGGTACTGCATCCATCTTGAACTGTATAATCGGCATAATGTTCTAAAAAGTACATCATTTTTCCATTTCTTAGAGAATTAAAATATATTAAAGAATTATAATTAAAAGAACCCCCATTGTTTATATTTGTCCAGTTGCTTGAGTCCATTCTGTAAAAATTATTTTGAATAGGGTCAGTCTCTTCAATATAATCAAAAGATTTAGAAAGCTCTTTGTTTAAAATACTATAGGAAGGTTCTGTTTTTGCAAATGAAATCTGTTTAACTCCTACCACAGTATTAGCTGATACTTCTAAAATAAATATTAATGCTATAAGAATTGATAATTTTTTTAAATTAAATGAAATCATATACTCAATAACACATATACATGATAATATTAAGAGAATTATTTTACTAATATCTTCATCTATTATTTTGCTATATATCGCGGCATTTACTATTAAAGCCAAGAGTAATAAAGATACTATAATAGTCACAAAATTATTTATTTTTATAGAGTTTTTTAAATTAAAGCTCTTATAAGCAGTTGTTATAAGCAGGAATGAAAAAACAAAACTGTATCTGTTTGGATACCATATCGGTCTTTGAAAAAACTGCCAAGCATAATCTAACAAATTATAACTAAAACAAAGAAGAAAAAATGCAATAAAAACGCCTGTGGCAATTTTCTCTTTTGTTTTAATATTTTTATTGAAAAAGAAAAGTATAGTATATATAACTACAAATAAAGATGAGTATATATTTGGAGCTCCATTTGCCTGGTCTCCCTGAG
>CAZBKY010000006.1:0-1018 GCA_964492595.1 uncultured Muribaculaceae bacterium | reverse complement strand
TATGCTGCAATAGATAATCTATAAAAAGATACAAAGAAATCCATTTCCCATTTATTATATATAGTATAATTACTTCCATATAGATTGACTTTGCCAGCCATTAATTCAAAAAATACAGGAAGTAAAACAAAGGATGCAGTAATACCTGAAAGCAGTGAGGAAATAATAAAAGTATATATTATTTTTTTAGATCTTTTCTCCTTTTCAAGACAAATATATCTATATATAAAATACAGTAAAGAAAAAATGCATACCATAGAGCCTATATAGAAGTTTGATATTATTGCCAATGTTAAAAATATAATATATAGTTTGGGACTCTTTTTATCTATGAGTTTATCAAGACCTAATATGACAAGAGGTAATAAAACAACTGTGTCAAAATACATGAAATTATAAAAATATAGTACATTATAAGCTATAAGAGCATAAGCAATGCTGAATAAAAGTATTGCTTTTCTGGATTTATCTTTGTATTTTAAATACTTTGACATAGTAAATCCACATAAACCTATTCTTAAGAACACTATTAAAGTATAAAATACCATAATATTATCTTTATTGAAAAATATTGATAGTAAATTTGTTGGATTAAATAAATAATATATCGCAGTTGCATAGAAATTGAATCCCAGACCGCCTTTAAAAGAATAAAATAAACTAGATTTTCCTTTTAACACATTTATTAAATATATTGAAAATCCGGGATATTGGGCAGAACCATCATAAGCTGCCGCATAAGTTTTCCCAAAAGGCCAAAGACCTGCAAAAGCAAAAGCAATTCCAAATATTATTATGGGAACAAAAAAAGATAAGATTTCTACTTTATATTTACTTAAAAATGATTTCATAACAATTATTTACCTCACTTTAATAGTTTATCATAAATCAGAAAATAAAAAAATAATTATAAAGTTTTTTGGTATATTAGAAAAAAACCAAATCAAATATGTACAAAAAAATAAAAAATAGGTTGAAAAGTTATAATAATACTGATAGAATATTATTATAAAGGAGG
>CAZBKY010000005.1:0-35079 GCA_964492595.1 uncultured Muribaculaceae bacterium | reverse complement strand
AGATGAAATAAAACACAATTATGAGTATGATAAAATTAGATTTAACTTAGAGTAATATATATGAATATTAGCTATAAATACGTGTATATACATTTGAATTTAATTTCGTGGATAAGCATAGTTATAAATTTCGTTGTTGATCGCTTGAATAAGTATGTTCAAAATGATATAATTTTTTTAGAATAAATTGGGAGTAAATATCTATGGCAAATTTAGTAGATAAATATTTAAATAAGAAAAAAAAACAAATTTATGATTATAGCAAGTTAATAAATAGTTTTTTGTCATATCATAACAGTCAAATATGGACCTCTCCAAACGAATTAAATGATTTATTAAAAGATTCAATATCAATTTATGTAGATGAATATTATTTTAAATCTTTAGATGTTTTTGATGAATATAGTGAATATTTTACATCTTTAATAAAAAGTGATAATAGATTTAAAACTGTAATGATATCTAGTATAAAAGCTATTCCCAGTGAATTAAAAAATGAATATTATAAAACAAGTTTGTATATTATATCGATTATTGTGTATACCTCTGTTATATTGAATAGATTTACATATCCTTATAATAATTATAAAATAAATATTAAAAATATTGATAGTATAATTAGTCCAATGTTTAAACATATTGCTTTTATTAAATATAACTTTAATAATAAAATAACTAAAGAAATAGTAAGTTTAATTAAAAAAAATAATTCTATTGAAAGCAGATTTATAAAAGCTTTAGATGAGTTAAATATAAAAGAATCACGAAATGAATATAAACAAATAGATAAAAATGGTAAATTTTATGAAGCAGTTTATAAATATGAAATCCCGGAATTAAAAGAATATAGAAGTAGAGATGTAGAAAAATATTTTAAAAGAATAATGGATGATTTGAACTCTATATCTTATGAACTTGCAACAACTGCCGCACTTAAAATAAAATTATTAAATAAAGATTTAACTATTTTATTTCCAATTGATTTAGAATTTTATTCTAATGAGATTGAAATAAGTAAATTATCTAGAATTATTCAAAATAAAGAAATAAAAGATGTTATAAAATTATATATAAGATATGATGACTATAAGAAACATTCGAACATTGTAAGACTTCTTTCAAAGTTTGAATTCAAAGTTGCATTAAATTTTGAGGAGTCCATAGAAGTCCCTTATGAAACATTTGAAAAAATAAAATTAGCTATAATTGATAAAAATTTTATAAATGTTAATAAAAATAATATGAATTCTTGGATTCAAAGAGATGTTTTATTTGTAGAAAAAAGTATAAACACAATTGAAAGCATTAATGAATTAAAAATGCTTGAATTTAAGGAGGAATAAATGGAAATGTTTGGAGATTTTTTTGTGGCTTTTATGAAACCATTCTTTAAAACTCTTATAGAAATATTTAAAAATATTTTAGGAGGACTTTTGAAGATGTTTAACGTGTTAACATATGTAAATGTAATAAAAGAGTATTCAAAGTGGTTTAGGGGAGCTTCCTGGATACTTGTAATAATTACTGTAATGTGTTTGCTGGCAATAATCGGAATATTTATATATGGTATATATTTTTTGATTAAAAGAAGAACCAAATTTAAAAAGAATTTGCATAAACAAGAATCTTTATTAGATGAAGTAGAAAAATTAAATAATGATGTTATAAGATTAAAAAAAGAAAATGAAAAATATTTAGAACTATCGGGTGCGGAGGATGTAGAATATGATGAGAACGGTAATATAATAAATAAAGTTAAAGAAGGAGAAAGTCGTTTTTTCAGGCTTACAAGAATTGATGAAGAAATGAAAGAATATACACCCCTTATGACAAACAATACCATAACTCTTAATGAACTTTGCACCAACTTTATGAATTATGCTGCTGGTGAATTAAATCTTTATTACAGTATTGATTTAATAAGACTTTTTATAGCTGCCTTTGCATCGAACAGACTTATAATTTTACAGGGTATATCCGGAACAGGTAAAACTTCTCTTGCTTATGCTTTTGGTAATTATTTGGATAATCCTTCAGTAATAGTTTCAGTTCAGCCTTCCTATCGAGATCGTTCTGAATTATTCGGATATTTTAATGAATTTACTAAAAGATTTAATGAAACAGAACTTCTTGAAAAAATGTATGAAGCATCATATAAACCCGATATTTATATAACAATATTAGATGAGATGAATATTGCGCGTGTAGAATATTATTTTGCAGAAATGCTTTCTATATTAGAAATGCCCAGAGTTGAGGAATGGATAGTAAACCTTGTATTATCTGAATGGCCAAACGACCCAAAGAAAATAGTTCGCGGAAGATTTAAAATTCCTAATAATATGTGGTATATAGGAACAATTAATAATGATGACTCCACATTTATGGTAACAGATAAGGTTTATGACCGCGCGATGCCAATAAATATTAATAGTAAGGCCGATCCTTTCGAAGCACCTAAAACAGAGAAATTGCATATAACCGCTGAATATTTTGAATCTCTATTTGAAAAAGCAATAAAGGAAAATCCTTTATCTGCCGATATATTAAATAAAATAAAATTGTTTGATGATTATTTAATTAAATATTTTAGAATTTCTTTTGGTAATCGTATTACTAAGCAGATTCAGGAGTATATTCCAGTCTTTGTAGCGTGTGGCGGGGTAGAATCCTTTGCTTTAGATTATATAATCGCAAATAAAATATTAAGAAAATTTGAACAATTAAATTTATCTTACATTAGAGAAGAAATAGATGGTCTTATATCATTTTTAGATAAAGAATTTGGTAAAGATGTAATGAAAGAATGTAAAGATTACTTGGAAAGACTTAAAAAAATTGTTTAAAGGAGATATGCGGATATGAAGGAAGAATATATAGAAAACATTAATGACAGTGAACTCAATATATTTTTAGCTAAAACTAAATCCAGAATATGGATCGATTCTAAAGAAGAAGAGATAATAGTGGATTTTTCTTGGGTTGATAAAGTTGAAGAATGTTTACCTTATTTAGATAAAATTTTAAGAAATCCCAAGAGATTTTTGATTCAGGAAGAAGAAATAATTGCTGTTGAAAAAGCGAAAAAAACTACTACCGAAACAGTAATGCATCTGGCTCAAAACAGTAATTTAATTCAAAATATAGGTGATGATGGCATGGTTCAGCCTAAAAGAGTTCTAAATATTAATAAAGAAGAGACGATAGATATATATGAAAATAGATTCATTTACACATTAGTTCATAATTTAGAAAGATTTATTAATTTACAAATTGAAAAATTTGGAGATGCTGGATCATACTTTAAATGTCATCGAAAAGCAACATTTGATGGAGAAACAAAATTAAGATTTGATAACGTAAAATTTAATGTTACATTAGAAAATCAAAGAGAACATGAAATACCTATTCCTGAGGAAGATCAATTACCAATGAGGCAAAGACTTAATGAAGTTAAATCAATTATATTAGGTTTGTATAGAACAGAATTTTTTAAATCTTTAATTCAAGTAGCTCCTGTAAGAAGTCCGATTAGAAAAACTAATATTATATTGAAAGAACCAAATTTTAAAAAAGCGGCAGAGCTTTGGGATTATTTAGAGCAGTTCCAAATTGAAGAACCAAAAGTTATAAAAAGAAATGAAGTTATTTCGGATAATGAAATTATTAAAGATAAGTTTGATTTTTCCGGTTATATAAACTTTGATGCATTATCTTTATTAGATACAAAATACTCTAGAAAAAAAAGTAATTTATATAATATTTCTTATATTAAAAACTTGATAGAAGATTATTTAGATGAGATTGGCGGAAGCGAGCGAATATTTACAAAAATGTTAAAAGAGCAATTTAAATTAGTATCTAAAGTAAGAAAAAATAGAGAAAAAAAGATAAAAAAAATATGTTCTAAATTTATAGAGAATCAAAAAATCAGCTTTGAGAAATGTGAGCTATTATTAAAATAGTTAAGTTTAGAGTTTAAATTTTTAAACTTTTTTTAAATTTTTTAGAATATTATCATATTTAAATTTTGTAGATTGAAATTAAGTTAAATTTTATTAAAAGTGGTTATAAAAATAGAAAATTAATTGATTTTAATATAACACTATTCAATTTCTCTGATTTTACTTTTGTTTTATATTTGATTATCATTATACGAGGAAGGCACACATGAACGAATTAATAATAAAAGAAAATATAAAAATAGAAGATATGATTTATGAAATAAGAGGCAAACAGGTAATGATGGATTCTGACTTAGCTATGCTTTATGAATGTGCTAATGGTACTAAATCTATTAATCTAGCTGTTAAAAGAAATATAAATCGCTTCCCTGATAGATTTGCATTCCAATTAACAAATGAAGAATATTATAAAATTCTAAGGTTTCATTTTGAAACCTTAGAATTAAAACAAGGACAATATTCAAAATATTTACCATATGTATTCACCGAAGAGGGAGTAGCTATGCTCGCTACAATATTAAAAACAAAGGTCGCAGAAGAAATAAGTATTAAAATAATGGATGCTTTTGTAATGATGAAAAAATATATTTCATTAAATGACCACAATAAAAGAATAAATAATATAGAGACAAAATTAATAGATTACGATAACAAATTTGATGAAGTATTTTCTAAGTTAGATAAATCTGTTAACAATCATATATTTTTTGAAGGACAAATATACGATGCTTATTCACTTATGATGGATATATTAATTAAAGCAAAAGAAGAGATAATAATTATTGACAATTATGCTGGAAAGAAGCTCTTTGATTTAATAAAAGATATAAAAGTAAATATAAAGATATACAGTAAAGAAATTGATAAAAAGGCAGTTAATAAATATAATAAGCAATACAGTAATATAGAATTAATCAAAAATGACTCTTTTCATGACAGATTTATAATTCTTGATAGAAAAATTTTATATCACTCAGGTTCTTCTTTCAAAGATTTAGGGAAGAGATGTTTTGCAATAAGTTTAATAGAAGATAGAGACATATTAAAAAATTTACTTAATTATTTGAATGGTTGATTTTAAAAAAACAATTTTAATCTGTTGTTTGCCAAAAATGCTGTTTAATAGAAATTGTTTTTTTAAATGTTTTAATGTATAATTGTAATAGAGTAAAGGATTGCTTATGGAAGACAAAAATAAATTGTTTTTGGAAAAAAACAAGGTATTTAAAAATGGGGAATTAAATGTAAAAAAATTTAATGAACTAGATACAAAAATTCAAGTGGCTATAATAAAAGAAATTTTGGAGGGCATTTACACTGGATCAAAACAAATAGATGTAGATGAAAAATATATATTAAAATTTCTTAAATTAACATGTGATGAGTTTGATAATAATGTTCATCTTCCATTAGGATTAGTAGTAAAAAAAGTAAATAATACAATTAATTTTGAATTCCATAAAAAAGTAGGGGTTTATTTTATTGTGGCATTGCTCGGAGCCTTGCTTTTTACTATAATAGGCGCTACATATTCAGCATTTAATTATATAAAGTTAAGAGATTTAAATAAAGATATTGATGGAGATGGAATTGCGGATATAAACATAGATTTAGATAATGATGAAGTTGCCGATATAAATATCGATTTAAATGGAGATGATATACCTGATGTTAATATAGATTACATGGGTAATAGAAAAAGTATTTTCAATATAGTAAGTGGGAATGACATTCTTAACCCAATTAATGTTTTAGATGATAAAGGAGTATGCATTAGGAATTGTGATATAGATAAAGATGGCTGGCCGGACACAAATTTGGATTTAACTAATTCGGGTAAAGCTACGATAAATATAGATTTGGATAATGATGGAAGACCAGATTTAAATCTTGATATGGATAACAATGGGATTTGCGATCTTCATTGCGATACTAATGATGATAACATATGTGATTTATACTGTTTAGAAGATACTTCCTATGTTATAATTTCTAAAAATGGTAGTTCTCAAATAGTTGGAAAATCTACTGTTACAAATAAAACTGCCACTCTCGAAGTGGAATATGTAGATATGTCTGATGTTGTTATTGAAGATGTTGTACCTGATGATATGGTAGGAGAAGGAAGCAATATTCCCGATAAAATATTTACTGTTGAAAATAAAAGTCTTTATTATGTGGCTTATAATTTAAAATGGCACGTAACCGAAAATACATTTACAAGCGAAAACTTTAAGTTTAAAGTAAATTGTAATTCTAATTGTAAAAGTTTAGATTTTACAACTGCTCCATGGGAAGATACTGTATTTTTAAAGGAGATTTTAATTCCTCCCAAAACTACACATAATTATATAATTTCTTTTAAACTTCATGGAACAAACTCTCCCCAAAATTATGACAAAGGAAAAGTTTTTATAGGTAAAATACAAGTAGTTTATGAAAATGAATAGCCGATAAGGCTTTTTTTCTGGTTAAAAATCACTATTCTTTATTATTAAGAATATAATAATAAGGAAAGAAGGGGAAAATGAAAAAAAGAATATTTTTATTAGTAGGATGCTTAGTTTTATTGTTGCTTGCAGTCATAGGGATAATTTATCATAAAAATAAAGAAACTGAACCTTTGATAAAGGTAAAAGTTGCAGAAGTAACTCATTCAATATTTTATACACCTTGGTATGTTGCGATAGAAAAAGGATACTTTGAAGAAGAGGGTTTGGACGTTGAATTTGTTTTAACACCTGGCGCAGATAAAACTGCCGCTTCGGTTTTATCTAATGATGTTAATATTGGGTTTTCAGGACCCGAAGCTGCAATATATGTTTATAACAATGGAGAAAAGGATTATCTTGTGACATTTGCAGGATTAACCAAAAGAGATGGTCAGTTCTTAGTTGGAAGCTGCGATGAAAAAGATAACTTTGATGTTAAAAATCTTAAAGGGAAATCAGTACTAGCAGGACGCAGTGGTGGAATGCCTTTGATGATATTTAAATACGCACTCTCAAAATATGAATTATCTGATAAAGTCACTATAGATGCCTCAGTCGAATTCGCAGCATTAAGTGGAGCATTTATTGGAGGATCTGGAGACTATGTTAATCTTTTTGAACCGACTGCTTCAAAAGTTGAGAAAGAAGGATATGGCTGTGTTTTAGCTTCACTTGGTTTAATGTCAGGAGAAGTTCCATATACTGCTTACTATGCTAGAAAAAGTTACATTGAAGAAAATGAAGATACAATTAAATCATTTGTAAAATCTTTAAATAAAGCATTAGAATATGTTAAAAATACTGGCTCAAACGTGCTAGCAAAAGATATAATAAACCAATTTCCTGATATGACTTTAAGAGATGTTGAAATAATTATAGAAAGATATAAAAATGCTGATTCTTGGTGGGATAATACTGATATTAGTGAGGATGCTTATAAAAGACTTCAAGATATAATGATTTATAATAAAGTGCTAGAAAAGAAGGTCAAATTTTCTGAGTTAGTCACAAATAAATTTAATGAATAATATATTAGAGATAAGTAATTTATCTAAAATATATTATGGAATAGAAGGAGAAGTTGAAGCAATTAAAGACTTCTCTTTAAAAATAAAAAAGGGTGACTATATTTCTATAATTGGGTCTTCTGGATGTGGTAAAAGTACAATTTTAAACATTTTGGCCGATTTAGATAAAGAATATAATGGAGATATAAGTTTTTTCAGCAAAGATATAAAATTAGGATATATGCTTCAAGATGATTCCTTATTTAATTGGTTAACAGTTTATGAAAATTCAATATTAGGCCTTAAAGTTCAAAAACAACTTACAGATGAAAATAAAGAATATGTTAAACATTTATTAAATAAATATGGGTTAAAAGACTTTATGAATAAATATCCAAAATCACTTTCGGGTGGTATGAGGCAAAGAGTGGCCCTTATCAGAACGCTTGCTATTAAACCAGACATTCTTTTACTTGATGAGCCTTTTAGCGATTTGGATTATCAATCTAGGTTAAAAGTAAGTGATGACGTATACAAAATAATAAAAAACGAAAAAAAGACTGTTATAATGGTTACTCATGATATAGCAGAGGCAATATCTATGTCTGATAAAATAATTGTCTTATCTAAAAGACCCGCATATATAAAAAATATATATGATATTAATTTGACCGAAAAAAGCACTCCTATAAGCAATAGAAAAGCTAAAGAATTTGCTTATTATTATGATTTATTATGGAGAGATTTAGATGAATCAATCAATTAATCAAATAAAATATATAAAAAAAATAAAACGAAAAAAAGTTTTAATTTTTATAACTCAGATATTTATAACAATTGCATTTTTAACAATATGGGAATTATTGTCAAAATATAAAATAATTAATTCATTTATATTTAGTTCTCCAGGTAAAATATTAAAAACAATAATTGGACTAATACAGAATAATAACTTATTTTATCATATATGGGTTACTTTATATGAAACATTAGTATCATTTTTTTTAACAACATTCTTATCCCTTGTTATCTCAATTATTTTATATAGAAGTGAATTTTTAAATAAAGTATTTGACCCATATTTGACTATGCTAAATTCTTTACCTAAAGTAGCTTTAGGTCCAATAATAATTATCTGGGCGGGGGCTAATACAAAAAGTATAATATTTATGGCAGTACTAATTTCTATAATTGTTAGTATACAAACTATTTATAACGGATTTGTTAACACCGATAAAAATAAAATAAAACTTTTGAAAGCATTTAATGCAAGCAATAAAGATATATTATTTAAAGTTGTAATTCCATATAACTATAAAGTAATAATAAATATTTTAAAGATCAATATATCTATGTGCCTAGTTGGGGTAATAATGGGAGAGTTTTTAACATCAAAAGCTGGTATTGGATATTTAATATTATATGGGTCTCAAATATTTAATCTTGATCTTGTGATGAGTGGCATTATTCTTCTAATAATTTTATCTATTTTACTTTATAAATTTGTATATTATATTGAAAAAAAATTAACTAATTAAAAAAAATCATCATTTTAAATAAATGGTGATTTTTAAATTCTTATTAATTTTTAGCTGGAACTTGTTGGGTTATACAGTGTATATTACCTCCGCCTAATAATATTTCCCTTGCATATATTGGTTCAATAATCCTATTAGGATATAGTTCTTTTAAAATTTTTATAGCATCTTTATCTCTTGAATCATTGAATATTGGAAGTGCAATAAAACCGTTTCCTGTATAATAATTTACATATGAGGCAGCCATTCTATCTCCTTCTTGCCTTGGTAATGTGCCATTGATTGCGTCTACTCCTTCACTTTCTTCTTTAGTGATTAAAATTGGATCAGGTATATGCATTTTATGAATTTTAAATTTTCTTCCTTTAGCATCAGTGACACTATTCAAATAATCTAAAGCAGCTTTACTTATTTCATATTGAGGATCATTTTTATCATCAGTCCAAGCAAGAATAATTTCTCCCGGTTTTACAAAATTGCAAATATTATCAACATGGCCATTTGTTTCATCATTATATATACCCTTTGGAATCCATAAAACTTTTTCAACATTTAAGTATTCTTTCAAAATATCCTCTATTTCCTTCTTACTTAAATCGGGATTTCTACCTTTAGATAGTAAACATTCTTCTGTTGTAATTAAAGTTCCTTCTCCATCGGTGTGAATACTTCCTCCTTCTAAAACAAAATCATCTAATCTGTATCTATTTGCATATTCCAGTTCACTCATTTTAAGGGCGATTTTGTCATCATCAGCCCAAGGAAAATATAGGCCATCAACAAGTCCTCCCCAGGCATTGAAACTCCAATCGATTGCTCTTATATCGCCTTTGTCATTGATAACGAAAGTTGCTCCACAGTCGCGTACCCAAGCATCATCATTACTCATTTCTACTACTTGTACATAATCAGGAAGGCTCTCTTTTGCATTAGAATATTGAGATTTACTTACTATCATTGTTACGGGTTCGTATTTCCCGATTATACTTGCTATTTCAACAAAAGCTTTTTGAGCAGGTTTAGCACCGAGTCTCCAGTTGTCTGGTCTTTCAGGCCATATTATATATGTTTTACTATGTCGCTCAAATTCTCCTGGCATTCTGTATCCATCGTTTTTGGGAGTGCTTTCTAGCCTTTTCATTTTTATTTTTCTCCTTTTTTCTTTATTTTTGATACTAATATTTCTTCAACTATAAATGAAATGCCAACTCCGATTATTAGAGGAAGATTTGAATTTATATATTCTTTAGAGAAATCTCCAAACATAGTAAATATAATTCCTAATATCAATAATATAAAGGGTAAATAAGTTGCTAAATTAACAAATAGTTTTTTACCAGGTACTTTATATATTCTTGGAGTATTATCTGATTTTCTTAATTTTTTAAATGCCAAAAATAGTGGTAAATAACTAAAAAGTAATGTTACTAGACTTAGTGAAAAGAATGTCCAGAATAAATTACTTGCTGATTCACTAAATATTCCTAAAACGACACCTATTAAAATAATTATTGATGCAACTGTTCCATTCATTATAGAAGCCATGTAAGGAACACCTTTTTTATTTGTTTTAGCAAAAATTTTTGGTAATCCTTCATCATCAGCACTATACTTTGCTATAGAGTTAACTCCAAATGACCAAGAACAAATATTAGCAACCATTGTGTAAATAAACATTAAGCCAACAACTATAACTATAGTTCTAATAGCATTTTCATTTATTCCCAGATTTCCAAGTAGTATTGCGAAGCTTTCAGTAAGTCCGGAAATCTCTGCTTGTTCTGTGGTCATAGCTATATTAACACCTGTAGAAGGAAGTATATAGAATAGCGCCATGAGTAGACCACCTATAATCAAGGCTTTTGGAATTTCTCTTCTAGGATTTTTCATATCTTCTGAAAACGTTGCGATTACTTCAAAACCTAAAAAGTTAAATATTATAACAGATATAAATGATAACCCTAATAAATCTAAACTAGGTAATAAATCTACAACTGATTTAACTGGGTTAGCACTCTCTCCAGTTTTTACAAATACATAAATTCCAAGTAAACCTAAACCTAACATAAAAATTATTTTAAATGCTGTGCCAATATTAACTATATGCTTGCTTTCTCCAATTCTTTGAGTACCTAGGAAAGTAACTATCCAGGTATAAGCAAGCTGTATAGCAATTAAAGCCCAAATACTAAGTTCAATATCAAATATTCCAGCAATAACATCTGTTATAGCAACTGCCAAAGAAGCTATCCATAATGGGAAGTTAATCCAATAGTTCCAAGCAACACGACTTGCCCATTTTGGACCAAATGCTTTTTTTACCCATTCATACATTCCTCCTTCACTTGGAAATGTGGATCCAAGTTCAGCTGAAATCATACCATAAGGTAGACAAAAAGCGATAATAAGGAAAATCCACCAAAAATATTGCGAATTTCCTATAGCGGCAGTGGGTGCTACTGCTTCTGCAACTAAAGTAATACAAACAGTCGCTAAAATTGCATCCACTAACCTAAATTTTTTCTTTTTCATTTCAATCTCCTTTAATTATTTTTAATACTTCATCCTCTTTATCCATGCAATATACGAGTAATGCTCTTATTGAAGTTAACCTATTTTCTGCCTGATCAAATACAATGGAATATTTTGAATCCATAACTTCATTTGTGACTTCTTCACCTCTTGAAGCAGGTAAACAGTGCATGAATTTAACTTCTGGATTTGCATTATTAATCATCTCCGTATTAACCTGATATTTAGGATAGAATATTTTCATTCTTTCTTTTTCTGATAATTCAGATTCATATAGACCATACCACACATCAGTATATATAAAATCTGCATCTTTAATTGCCTCATCAGCATCTTCTGTAATTTTAAAGCTTCCGCCAGAATTCTTACAGTTTTCAGTACATATATTGATTATGTCCTCTTTTAACCAAAAACCTTTTGGAGAAAATTCTACAAAATTCGCACCTAAATGTGTTGTAATCATCGCTAAAGAAGCACAAACTTGAGTTGCATCTCCTACAAATACAATTTTTAGATCTTCAAATTTTTTACCTTCTGGTATATGCTCCAGCATAGTGGTAATATCTCCCATCTCCTGTGTGGGATGATTCCAGTCGCTCATTCCATTTATAACTGGAACTCCTGCATTTTCGGCTAATGTAACAATTGATGAATGTTTAATAACTCTTGCCATTAAGATATCTGTGAGTCTTCCTAAAACCTTGGCTGTATCATATAAAGTTTCATGTTCTCCAAGTTGAATTTGACCGGGGGCTAGATATTCTGCATGACCATCCAGCTGTACCATTGCTGTTTCAAATGAAACTCTAGTTCTGGTAGATTTTTGTTCAAAAATCATACCCAATGTTTTGTGATGTAGAGTATTTAAATAATTTCCATCTTTAATATATTTTTTTATTTTAATTCCCAAGTTTATAATGTTTAAAAGTTCTTCTTTAGTGAAATCTTGAGTATTAATGAAATTTCTGGGCATATATATTCACCTCCTCTCGCTTTAAAACTAGTATAATATCTTTTATTATTTATACTAATTTAATTATAACTTTAAATTAATTTAAAGTATATAAAGTTTCTGAAGTTTTCTGAAAAATATGATATTATTTTATGTATGAAAGATTTAAATAAAAAAATTATTAATATAAGTAAAAGCTTAGGTTTTAAATTGATAGGCTTTTGTAAGATAGAAATATTTAGAGAACTTGAATGTATATTAAAGAAACAAGAAATCTTGGGTTATAAAACATCTTTCCAAGTTGGTAGTATAGATGATAAAATATTTAAAAATTCTAATTATAATTCTGCGATTGTCGTAGGACTTTCTTATAATAAGATAGATATAAAAGTTAAAGAAAGTGAAGTATATTTTTCATCCTGTGCCTGTGGAGATGACTACCATATTGTTATAAAAGAGAAGCTTAAATTTATTGAAGAATATTTGAGAGCTTCTGGATATTTGGCATATATATCTGTTGATAATTCTTTTATTGATGAAAGATATCTTGCATATAAAGCGGGGTTGGGTTTTTATGGGAAAAACAATTTATTAATAAATGAGAAATATGGAAGTTTCTTTTTTATAGGAGTAATTTTAACAGATGCGATTTTTGATTATTCAGATATTAATACAAATAGTTGTCTTAACTGTAATAAGTGTGTGGAGGCTTGTCCTACAAAAGCAATTAATGAGACTGGTATATTGAATGGGAATAAATGTTTAAGTTATATAACTCAGAAAAGAAATATTACAGAAAGTGAAAAACAATATGTAAATAATTGTGTGTATGGATGTGATATTTGTTCCAATGTATGTCCTCATAATCAGAATATTCCACAAAGTAATAATTTTATTTCTAAAGGAATAGAATTAATAGATTATTATAAATTTTTAAATATGAGTAAAGAAGAATATAAAGTATTATATAAAAACAATTCTTCTTATTGGAGAGGTAAAAAAGTAATAGATCGAAATATAAAAGCATATATAGAAAAAAATTGAAAAAATAATAATGATATGTTAATATGAAAATATAAGGAGAATAGCTATATGAATAAAATTCCTAAAAAAAATTATTTGATGTTAGCTGTAATAAGTGTATTAACTATTATGCTTGTTTTATATATAAATGGATGGATAAAAACTTATAAAATAAATAAATTGGAAATCGGTCCTCTTGAAAATAATGTTAATCAGGTAAATAAAAATGAACTTTATATGTCATTATCAGAATCTAACCAGATTATCCTTTATATAGGTTATAATCATGTTGAAGAAATAAAAAAATTTGAAAAATCACTATTAAAAATAATAAAAAATAAAAATCTTGTTGAATATATTTGGTATTATAATGTTACTGATGAAATGGATAATGATGACTATTTAAAAACACTCAGAAATGAATTTCCAGAATTAAAAAATGATATAAATAAAGCTCCTATGTTAATATATGTAAAAAATGGAGTTGGAATTGAAGTCATCGATTCAAATAATAATTTAATAACAACAGATGATGTTAACACTCTTATAAATAAATACGGAGTAGGGCAATAAAAAAATCTCAAAATTTAATTGAGATTTATTTTTTTTATATTTGCGCCATTCTTTCATTCTTTTTTACATAGGTGTATGTAAGAATTGACATTCCTGATAGTGCCAGAAATGGAATTAATATATTTATAAAACCTGTTTTAGGACTTGCTGTTTGATCTGTAAAGGTTAGTATAGCACTAAAATCATATATATACTCATCACTTCCCATAGAAATTGTTGCAGAATCATTTATATTATAATTAGTTTCAAATTCAACATTTTTAACTGTGTCAGCTAAATTTAATTTATAGATTAAATATGCATTACTGTTATTTGAAACAGATGGTATTGTCCATACAAATGAAAGATTATCATTATTTACTTCAGATACTACCCCATCGCTACCTTCCTCTATTAGAGTCAAAGAAAAGTTTTCATATATTTCTTTCATAAATGTTTCATTAAATACAACATTTGTTTTATTACTTGGGAAATTATCTGTGATATCTTCTATAAGATTATTTTCTACTGTTGATGTTAACTCAGCTGTAGTTAAATTATAAAACTTTCCCACCTTTGGACTGGATGAACTGCCAAATAGATTTGTTATAGCACTTCCATTCTCGCTATTACTTTTAAAATCAAGTAAAACTGTAATTAATTTTATATTTTCATCTTCAAGGCTTTCTAGTGCTTCAAGATATGCGGAAGTATTCGTTTTATCAAAACCTGATAAGAATAAGAATACCATTTTATTTTCACAATCGGCTGAAAATTTAGTTTCTATTCCTGATAAAGTGGAAACAATATCTTGTCCGCTTTCTCCTGCATTTGTATTTACTATATTTAAAGCAGATAAAACAGGATTTTTTTCAGCACTTAAGGCTTGAATTTCATTTTCATAAGCAGTGACGGTGGTTCCATAAGGATGTATTGTATAAACTCCAAATTTAATATTATAATAATTATCTAATAATTCGGTTGTAATATTTGCTGCGGTGGTAGTAAGCAATGTTGATTGGGCACTTGTTATTGTAGTTGAATCATCTATCACAAAAACAACTTCAGTAGTCTTTGAATTTTTAAATTTTAATTCAAAAATTAATTCCCCTCCCTCAGCCTCATCAGGGTTTGTAATTCTTCTTATAATGGATGAATTATCCGTGGTGTTTTTAGGTCCTCCAGTAGTGGTTATAAGATTAATTCTTTTAGCCGCACTTATATTAGAAACCCCTATAAAAAAGAATCCCATAAAAACCGCTAATAAATATAAATATTTTTTCATTTATCCTCCTAAATTGTATTATATATAAATTATAGCATTGATAAATTAGAAAATAAAGATTTATTTTTTTCTACGTGTTATACTGAGGGTACAAATAAAATTTTAGAAAGTGAGCGATTGTGTATGGTATTAGTTATTATGGCGGCTGGGATGGGGTCAAGATTCGGCGGTTTAAAGCAAATTGAACCGGTAGGACCTTACAAAGAATTTATTATTGATTATTCTATTTATGATGGAATAAAAGCTGGATTTAAAGAGGTAATATTTATAATAAAAAAAGAAAATTATGAAATATTTAGAGAAACTGTAGGAAAAAGAATTGAAGACAAAATTAAAGTGACTTACGTCTTTCAAAATATTGAGGATATACCAGTAAAATTGAATATTAAAAGAGAAAAACCCTGGGGAACAGGTCAAGCGATATTAGCAATAAAAAATATAGTAAAAGACAACTTCGCTGTTATTAATGCTGATGATTTTTATGATAGAGATACTTATATTAAACTTTCGGGGTTTTTAAAAAATGTAGATTGTAATTCTACTCATTTTGCAATGGTAGGATTTAAAGCTTATAACACTTTAGGAGAATATGGTTCTGTTAAAAGAGGAATTTGTCAAATGAATGAAAATTACTTAACAAGCTTGATAGAGTCGGTTGTGGAATATAAAGGGAATAATATTATTGCAGTTCCTTTAAATGGAGGAAGTCCTTTAAAAGTAAATAAAGATTCCATAGTATCAATGAATGCTTTCGCTTTCACTAAAGAATTTTTCCCATATTTAGAAGAATCGTGGAATAATTTTTTTAAAGAAGCTAAAGATATAGAGAAAGAAGAGTTTTTACTGCCAATAATTGTAGAAAAAATGATAAGATCAAATAAATGCACAGTTGAGGTTTTAAAAACAAATTCTAAATGGTATGGTATAACTTATAAAGAAGATAAAGAAAAAGTAAAAGAGGCAATAAATGAAATGATTGCAAAAGGACAATATCCAAAAAATTTATGGAAAAAGTAGTTATATATTTTTTTAATTAAATGTACCATGGTGTATACAAGTAGGGCTCATCATGATATCATATTCTTAGAATAATAAGGAGGTATATTGTGGATAAATATATAATTTTATCTTTTCAAAAAGAATTTTTAATATTTAATCAGACAAACAGTGTGCCTTCTCCCGATGATATAATAAATTCCAATAAAATATTTCATAACAAATATATATATACATCAAAATATTTCAACAGAAATGATAAAGATATTTTAAGTATTATAAATAAAGAAATATACGCAAAAAAGATAAGTGGAGTATATTTTGAAGATAAAAGATTAGTCGATATAATTTTAAAATTTATAAAACTTCTAAATATAAAAAACCTATATATTAAGAATTTTAAAGCTTTAACAGTTAATCAATGTGATTATATTTTAACTAATAAATATATAAATTATATTAATTGTTTTTACGTTCCTAAATTTTATATGGAGAAACTTAACAAACTGAATAAAAGAATTAATATAAATTATGTAGATGCCATATCTGATGAATTTTTGAATAAACAAAACATTAAGAATGAGGATGAACTATATTATAAAAAAACCTTTCATATATATAAAGATTCCAAATTTAAGATTAAAGACATTGAACAGTTTTTTAATATAAATACTCATTTAAAGACAATCTATATTCATTTTTGTGATAAGGACATAATAAATACTGTTATAAAATTTTTAAAAATTGATGGCAGAAAAAATATAGAAATCCTTTTATACCAGGATGAAAGCAACTTTATTGAAAGCAATTTTAAATATTTAAAAGAATTAAATAAAAACTTAAAAAAAGAAATAGAAGGAACAATAAAAATAGTATATTCTTCACATTATATAAAAAACAATTTATTTAAACAACTTAGTTATAATAATTTAAAAATAGGTATTGCAATTATTTTATATGTTATTTTAGTTGGCGGATTTTTTACCTCTCTTTATAATTATATATCAGAAATTAATATGGAAAAATTAAAATATCAAATGTATATGGATTCTATAAATTCTTCAACAGATGAAGAAGAAATTTCAATAAAGAGTAAATATAATTTTGAAAAATCTTTTTTATCTTTAAACAAGATAAATTCTGATACTGTAGGATGGATTACTGTAAATGATACAAATGTAAATTATCCTGTAGTGCAGGGGGCAGATAACGAATATTACCTTAAAAGAGATTTTTATAAAGCAAAAACATCATCCGGCTGGATATTTATGGATTATAGGAATGCTAAAGAGGATTTAGATGTTAATACGATACTTTACGGACACAAATTAAAAAATGGTCAGATGTTTGGAACTCTTTCAAATGTATTAAAAAAATCTTGGTATACAGATAAAGACAATCAAATTATTTCTTTTGATACTCCTTCTAATATAATGAAATGGAAAATATTTTCAATATATAGGACTAATTATACAACAGAATATTTAAGAGTTAGTTTTAACACAGCAGAAAGTTTTGATGAATTTGTGAGTACACTAAAATCTAAGAGTATATATAATTTTAAAGAAGATTTAGAGTTTGGAGATAAAATTTTAACTTTATCAACATGTATAGGATTTTCAAGTGCCAATCAAAGACTGGTGGTTCACGCTAAATTGATAAAATAAGTGTTAAATAATAAAATTTATTGCTCTCTTATATTTATTAGATTTTTCTTCGGAAATTTAGTACAATTTATTTAGATGAAAAACTGTATAAAGAGGTGAGAAATGAAAAAAATAATAGAAACTAAAAAATATGAAGAAAAAACATTTGAAGATATAAAACATTTTAATGAATATGGGAATGAGTATTGGACTGCTAGAGAATTGCAACTCGCTTTAGAATATACTCAATGGCGTAGATTTGAAGACACTGTTAACCGCGCTAAAGAGGCTTGTAAAAACAGTAAGAATATTGTGTCGGAACATTTTGCCGATGTTGGCAAAACGATAAATATGCCTAAAGGTGCTAAAAAAATAGTTAATGATTATCATTTATCTAGATATGCATGTTATTTGATAGTTCAAAATGGTGACCCAAGAAAAAAAGTAATTGCTCTAGGTCAAACATATTTTGCCATTCAAACCAGAAAACGGGAAATAAGTGAAAGCGAATATGCTGAATTGTCCGAAAATGAAAAAAGATTTTATCAAAGAAAATTAACAAAAAAGAAAAATAGAATGTTAAATGAGGCAGCGAAAAATGCGGGTGTTAAAAACTTTGATCAATTTCATAATGCAGGGTATAGAGGACTATATAATGGCGAAAATGCTGATGATATTGCTAAACGAAAAAACCTGCGTTATAGAGAAGATGTTTTAGATAATATGGGGAGTTCGGAATTAATTGCTAATCTTTTTAGAATAGACCAGGCAGAACAAAAAATTTGTTAATGAAAATATTAAAGGTGAGGAAAATGCTAAAATCGCTCATAATAGAATTGGTAAAATAGTTAGAAGTGCTATTAAACAAGCGGGTGGTACAATGCCCGAAAATCTGCCAACACCAAAAAAGAGTTTGAAAGAATTAGAAAAAGAAAAAAAGAATTTAGAAGTTAAATCTAAATAGAATTTAGTCATTTTATTAAAAATTTACATAATTTTATCAGTGGGTAAAGAGATAGATTTCTTTTTGAAACCTCAAAAGCACAATTTTAATTATGATAGTTTGCCAAAATTATACTACGTATATTAAGAAAAGTGACTGTTTTTATTAAGGTAAAAGTAATACAAAAAAAGCCATTATATTGAGTGATAAAAAAAGCAAAATCACTTAAATTAATTAATTTAATTGCTAAAGGAAATGCATCAAAACAATGTATGTATAAATCAACAATACAATCATCTTATATCTTTTATATTTTTAAATTATAAGTTATAATAATAAGGGAGGCTAGTTATGAACGTAGTAGTGGCAAATAAATATAAAGAAATTATTAAAGGACTTGGAATTGAAATAAGTGGAATTCTTGAAGGAGATTTTGCACCCGAAGTTATAATAGAAACATATAGTAATTATTATTATGATAAAATGATTTTAGATATAACATCTGTAAAAGACTATAATAATATAGAAAGTTTATATATAAGCCTTAAAAAAATATTTACATTTTTTGACCCAAATAAGATAATAATACTATTAGATAATGTTCCTCAACTTAATAATACACTGTTTTTTTCGAAATTGGTACAACTTGGAGTGTATAATTTCACATTTGAAACAGGAGAGTTAGTATCTTTAATAACAAATCCTAAAACTTATGAAAATGTGGCACAATATTTAAATGCAGAAGAAACTGTTAAAAATGTGTCTGCTAATAGCAAAACTAGAGTTATTGGAGTAAAAAACGTTACGGAACATGCGGGGGCAACAACTCTTATATATATGATGTTCTTAGAATTATCTAAAAAATATTCAGTAAAGTGTTTGGAAATAGATAAAACAGATTTTAAATATTTTTATAATGAAGATATGAAAAGTATAGCTAAAGAACAGCTGGCTGATCAATTTTTAGTGGATCAAAATCTGGATGTTATTTTAGTGGATGTAAATGATTATGATGATGAATTATATATAAAAGAAAAGATATATTTAATAGAGCCAAGTGTATTAAAACTAAATAAACTTATGGCTAAGGATAAAGACATATTAAATAGCCTTACTGATAAAAAAATAGTGTTGAACAGGACTAATATAACATTAGAAAACGCAAAGAAATTTGAAATTGAATCTAAATTAAAAATATTTGATATGATTAGAAATTTAAACGAAAGAGATGAAATAAACCATCAAATTATTAATTTACTGCTGAAATTGGGCTTTAACAAAACAAATAATGGGGTTATATCCGCAGATGATACAGAGAGAAAAAAAGGATTACTTGATGTATTTAAATAGCAATTTAATAACAAATTATTGACAAAGCAATATATTTTTAATAAACTTATATTGTAGTGAAAGAAGAGGTATAAAAATATGAATTTATGTAGTCAACCAGCCGTTCAAAATATAACTTATTTAGTAGGAATAGTTGTTTTGGGTATAAAAATAGCTGTACCGATTGTTTTAATAATTGTTGGTATGACAGATTTATTGCAAGCAATTGGTAAGGATGATAAGGATGCTATAAAAACTGCTCAATCCGCCCTTGTTAAAAAAGCAATAGCTGCAGTTGTTGTGTTTTTAATAACTACAATCGTAGGTCTTTTAATGGGTGTGATAGGTGGGAAAGATTATGAAGGATGTATGGAATGTGTAAATGGACCATTTTCTAAATCTTGTAATGCTCCACTTAAGAGTTCATCAAGTCTTGAATAAATTTCAAAAGATTTATTAAATCACTTTAAAGTGATTTTTTTTTATGATATAATCTTATTATAGTAGGAGTTTTGATATGAAACGAAAATGTTTTAAATATATTTTTATAATAATGATTGGGGTTTTTATAAGTTTTTTAAATATTAATGAATTATATGCATCTGATTTTTGTGAGGGTGGACCGGATAGACTGTACTGTGAGTACGAATTAGCTCACAAAGTAAGCGTTATCTATAAGATACAAGATTCTAAGTTAACTGTTGAAGTTAAAAGTCCGGAAGATAGTAGCTTTTTTCGATATGTTTTTATTCAAGATTTTACAATTAACTCTTTTTATTTTTCAAACAGATCTATTAAATATGCCTGTCATGAAAAAATTGGGTATCATCAGTTTCAACAAACTATAAGTGGGGTAACTACATACGGAAATGAAATATATAAGGAAAGACAGGATGGCCCAAAGTGGTATCAGTTTAAAGCAAACTGGCCTTTTTCAGATTTAAAGGATAATTGTACTTCAATGGGTAAAGAATCCGAGATTTTATCGAAGACATGCGGCAACTATGGCGGAATAGAATTGGAGGCCACCAAAAATGATATGGGGGGGTTTGATTATATAGGTATCTATAGTGGAGAGAACTTTCACGTAGATGGACTAAAACCACCCGAAAATTTTTCTATCGAAAACTCAATTATTAATCCAGATGATGGGTGTCCCGACAAAATATGTTTTATCCAAAAAAACAACATTTTCAAATCTTCTAATGAACTGAAAGATTGTAGAGGGAGTACTTCGGCTACTACTGGGAATGATATAGAGAGCGCACAAGATATCCAGTTATCTAGCTTTTTTGACAAATGGGACAAAATCCCCGCTTTATTAAATGGAATATCAGAAATAAAATCTGGGAAGTTAAGTTGTGGTAGTATCGGAAAAGTAATAGTATTTATGCAAAAGATTTTCAATTTAATAAAGGTTGCGGCTTTCTTGTTACTTATAGTATTTACAGCAATAGATTTCACAAAAGCGGTATCTGTTTCTGATGATGATGCCATGAAAAAAGCACTTAATAAATTTGTAAAAAGGTCTGTTATAACTGTAATTATAGTATTACTACCTAGTCTTATAAATTTAATATTGGGATTAGTTGCAATAAGTGGTGGAACTTGTGGAATTTCATAGGAAAGGAAATATATGATTTTTGTAAATATTTTAAATTTTATTGCTATATTTTTTGATTATATAATATATAGTTTAGTGGTTCTTTCTTATGTTTTATTTTCAGCAATGTGTGAAATGAATATTGCAAGTATTGGAGAAAGTTTTGTAGCATTAACCGATAGAATAAAAATATTTTTTGGAATAATAATGCTTTTTGTAGTGGCTTTTAATCTACTTCAAATGTTGGTTGATCCTGATAAGACAGAACAAGTTGGTTCAAACCTTATAAAAAAAATTGCTATTTCTATAGTATTAATGATATCTATGAATTTTGTTTTTGGTTTATTCAATGAACTTCAAGATATAATAATAAAAAATAATGTCATAGAAACTGTGGTTTTAGGACAAAGTGAAAGTTCACTTAATATGAGTTCTGAGGATGGTGGTAGTTATGATGCCTATGTAAGGACCGGAAAATTCTTTTCGTATAATTTATTTTTCTCTTTTGTTACTTTAGATGATAATTTAAGAAATGCCATAATGGGAACTAATGGTGAGCCAACTGCCACACTCTTTGATGTTATAAGCGTAATAAATGATGCCGGAGTATATTATAGATTTCCTATTATTTCAGGAGCTTGTGGTATATTAATGATTGTTATTTTTGTGACATTTGCTATAGATGTTGGAGTTAGAGCATTTACTTTAATGATACTTCAAGTAATCGCACCAATTCCTATTATTGCTTATATTGCCCCAGGTAAAGATGATATGCTGGGTAAATATTTTAAGCAATATATCACAACATTTGTTGAATTGTTTTTAAAAATAGCAATTATATATATTACTTTGTATTTAATGCAGTTTAGTATGAAAGCAATATTAGCCAAAGTCAGTGGAGGCGGAGGAGCCGCTACAGGTGTGCTATTCCCGAATTTAGGAGATGCGGGAGATGTTTTTAGATCTTTGTTGTTAATAATTGTAATAATTTCGTTATTTTATTTTGCTAAAAAATTTCCAAAAATGATTGGAGATTTATTTGGTGTTAATTTTTCATCAAGTATAAATCCTTTTACCGGGGCAAAAGCTATTATTGGTGGAGCAATTGGTGGAGCAATTGGTGGAGCTGTAGGGGGAATTGCTTCAATAGGAAGTGGAGCTGGATTTTTGGGTGGTGTTGGCGCAATAGCAAAAGGTATGGGCTCAGGAGCTTCAAGTGGGTGGAAAGCCAATAGCATAAAAGATTTAGTAGGAGGAGCCGTAAGCGGAAATTTTAAAGCTCAAAGACAATCCTCTATTGCACTTGGAAATAAAGGAGGGGTTAGTGGCCAATTAGCTCAAAAATTCAATAAATCTAATGAAAGAAAAGCTGCAATTGCAAAAACAAATATAGAAAAACTTAATAAAAGTGAAGAATTTAGAAATAAGATGAGAACCCAAGGGGAAAGTTCTGCATTTAGAAATAATTTCAGCGGGAGCCATATAAATGCCGCAGGTAATACAAGACAAGTAAATTTGAGAGCAGGTCAGGATAGAGGTTCTTATGTGGAGGAACAAACCGCTATTGAAAGAGCAACTTTAAAACATTTACAAGAACAAGCAGCATCTGGAGTTGCAGTAAGCGGCGCAACTCTTAGAGCGGCTCAAGATGCATTAAATAATGCAACAAGATGGGCTAATGAGGATGTAGATTATGCAAGAGTAATGCAACAAGATGCTGATATGCATACAGTTGGGACAGAAGTTTACAATACTTCAATTGAGGCACAAGATTATCTTAATGCAAATAGCGATTTATTCGGAAATGCTACACTTGGCAGTGCGGCGGATGTTGAAACTCTTCATACAACTGTAACTGGACCTAATGGACTAATGCAGCAACAACAGGATATAATTCACGAGGCTTCATCAAATGATACCGCAATTGCAGCCGCACAAGCTCAAGCAAGAGGAGCTGAAAATGCTGGAAAGCATTCTGGTGGTGGCAATGGAAATAGTTAATATATGAAAAGAAAGGAAAAAAGAATATGGATAATTATATAATACCAGCTAATAGCAAAAGAAGTGCATTGATATTTGGAATGTTTAGAATGGTTGATTTAATATTATTTTCGGTCGGAGCTGTATTTTCACTATTTTTCTTGTTTATAATACCAGGACAGTCTTTAGCTTTATTATTTATAAAACTTGCCCCTGTTCTAATCAGTTTATTTTTGGTTTTACCCATACCACATTATCATAATACCTTAGTATTGATTAGAGAGGTATTTGGGTTTTTTATGAATAGAAGGAAATATTATTGGAAAGGATGGTGTGTATTAGATGGCACAGAAAAGTAAAGAAGCTGCATTAAAAAAATTTGCAGAAGATTGGATCCCCATTAAATCTATTATAAATGGAGCTATCCAATTAGAAAATGGTCTTAGTGTAACAGGAGTTAAAATAAACCCAAAAGACATTTTCATATTAGATTATGATAGTCAAAACAATGTCATATTTAATTTAAGAAATTTATATAACACTCTTGATTATGAGTTTTGGTTAATAGTATCTGATAGACCAGTTGATATAAACTTATATATGAGTAAGCTTCAATTACAACTTAATTCTATACAAAACATTGGAATTAGAAAATTGATAATTGAAGATATTAGAAAAGCAGAATTATTTATGAGCAAGGAGGTTAACGTGGCTGATACAGAATATTTTATATTATTTAAAGATAAAAGACCCGATATAATAGCTAAAAGAATTCAAAATTTGATTTCCGGTTTGGCAAGTTGTGGTTTAACCGCAAGGCAAACAAGTGATGATGATTTAAGAGTAATGCTTGATGGGTTTTTTAATGCTGGATCAAAATCCGAGTTTGGGACGGTGATTACTAATGAGTAGAACTTTTAAAAGTGAAATAGCTCCTAAAGAGATAGAATTTAGAAGCGGAGACATAGTTATAAGTGATAAATTTTGCACTATAATGACTGTAATAAGTTATCCAAAAAGTATATATAACGGATATTTATCTGAGTTAACCCAAATGGGCGGAGTAAAAATATTGATTAAACACATACCAATACTTTTTTCTACTTTAAGTAAAATGCTTAACAAAGAAATTGCCGAATTGAAAGTTAGATATACAAACGA
Organism: uncultured Muribaculaceae bacterium; assembly: GCA_964492595.1. Lineage (GTDB taxonomy): Bacteria > Bacillota_I > Bacilli_A > RF39 > UBA660 > CAYNFP01. Next base: position 10,075 of record CAZBKY010000005.1, on the reverse strand, counting down.
AAAAGATAATACAATGCGTGAAAAGGTGCGTCAGGATTACGGGTCTTTAGAAGAATTCATATCAATGCTCGCAGCAACTCAGGCTAGAATATTTGATTTTCAGATGCATGTAATGATCATGGCGGATTCTCAAGATGAACTTGAAAAGAAAAAAATACAGGTAAGAAACTATATGGATTCTATGGGAATGAGGGCAACTGTATTAAGGTTTGAACAGGAAAAAATACTTAAAAGTGCTCTTGCCATATTTCCTAAAAATGATATTGAAGACAGAATCGGTACTCCAATACCTTCAGTTACAATGGCTGGTATGTATCCGTTTATATTTAACAGTATAAAAGATCCAGGGTTGTCTTGTTTACTTGGAGCGGACTTTTCTGGAGGAATAATATTATTTAATCAGTTTTTATATCAGATTAAGAAAGAATTTAATAGAAATAATGCAAATATGGTTATACTTGGTACTTCAGGTAGTGGTAAATCTGTTACAGCTAAGTTGCTGCTTAGAAGCAACATTAGAAATGGTCATAAAATTGTGGCGATAGATCCTGAAGGGGAGCTTGAAGATATGACAAGATTATATGGAGGGGACTTTATAAGTCTTGGAAAAGGTGGGTCTTTTGGTATGATTAATCCTCTTGAAGTAATACCTGATGCTGACGAAGAAGAAGTCGCAGCTGGAATGAGCTATACCATTTTAACTAGAGCTCTTCAGAATTTAAAAGCATTTATGAAGTATTATGCACCCGATATCGAAGAAGATGTGTTAACACTATTTAGTGAAGTAGTACAAGATACTTATAAAAGATACAAAATAGATGAAAATACTGATTTTTCAAAAATGAATTCAAATCTTTTTCCAACATTTGATGATGTATATGCAACAGTTAAAGGAAAACTTCTTTCAATGACCGAAAAAACTCATGAAAGAGATATAATGGAAAGACTTGAATTAAAAGTGAGACCACTTACAAAAGAGTTAAGATACTATTTTACAGGACACACAACAATTGAACCAAGCAGCGACTTTATTGTATTTAATATAAAGGAAGTAATGAATTCAGATGCTAATATAAGAAATGCATTATTCTTTAATATTCTTAAATATGCGTGGGGGTTAACTCTTGATAAAGATACAAATACAATACTTATGGTCGATGAGGCTCATGTTTTACTTGCTGATAAAAATACTTTGGGTGCTGAATTTATAGCACAAGTTCAAAGAAGAAGTAGAAAATATAATACTGGAACAATTATAATAACTCAGCAACCTACAGACTTTGCTTCTCCTGCGGTTATAGTTCATGGTAAGGCAATATTTGACAATGCATCTTATTACATAGTAATGGGACTTAAAAAACAGGCGACTGAAGATTTGGCTAAATTAATAGATTTAAACGATCAGGAAAAAGATTCAATAAAAAGATTTAATCAGGGAGAGGCTTTATTTGTTTGCGGTTCAAGAAGAATGAAAATGAATGTAATAGCAACACCTCAGGAATTAGAATCATTTGGCAGTGGTGGAGGCCTATAATTTTTAACAGGAGTAAGATATGGAAGATGGAAACAGTTCAAATAATAAGTCAATTAAAGATTTTATTAAAAAAAATCCTAAAATAGCGATTGGAGCGGGGATTGCCGTTTTAGGTTCTTTACTATTTATGGGTATAATAATTAGTGTAGTTGCTATGCATCAGCAAATTTTTTCTGCTTTTTCGACATTTTTTGGTGTTGTTGAAAGTTGGTTTACAGATGGAAAATACAAAGATATTACCTTGGCAGAAATTCAAGATCCGAATTTTGATTTTGGTAGCTGTTATATGAATACATCAGATAATTGGTTTGAAGGTTCTTGGAAATGGATACGTTCTACTTTCACTTCTGATATGGTTGATAAGTGTGAGCTTATCGAATTAGTAAAACACGAAGTAAAAGTAAAAGAAAGAAAATATAGAGCATATAATTTAAAATTAAGCCCTGGTTTAGCGGTTGCCACCATAATATATGGATATTCGAGCCAACCAAGAGTAGAAGGACAAGAAGTAATAGATCCATCACAACCAATGAAAGTCTTAGATGATATTGTAAAAGATGGTATATTTACAACTTCTGATATTGAAGAAATGATTGATAATATGCTATTTAGTAGAGTTTTTTGGTATTATAGTTGTGATGATAGTTGTGAAGAGGGGAATGCATTTAGCGAAACTTCTAATAATGAAAATAATTCTGGCTACTCTTGCAAAAAAGCAGTATTTAAAGATGTTTTCTTTAGTAGAAGCAAATTTAATATATTTTTAAGATTTGGTTCAGATGTTGCTAATGCTTATGAAGCGGCTTTAAATCATAATACATCAAAAGATTATATTTGTGATACTTGTTATTCTAGATGGAATGAAGATACAAATTATAAAGAGACTTTTAATCAATTTGATGACTTTGAGGTTGCAGGAGAAAAAATAATACCAGTTATAGATTTAACGAAACCAGTTACTAAGGATTCTACAACCACAAAAATAGTTTTTACAGAAGAAGAAATAAATCTTTTGAAAGAAGAAAACATTCATATTCCCTCTGCTTTAAGACCTTCAGGTATTAATATTATAGCCGGTAAAAAATATTTATATACAGATGGTTTTATTTATAAAAAATTTCCCAATTCTGAAACTTTTTTAGACATTTTTGAAAATGTAGAAAAAATTATTGAAAGCAATAATAATTATGAAGAAGTTCTTAATGGTGTATTTGGTGTGAAAAAAATAATATCAGGTTCACGTGGAAGAGCAAAACTATCTTTGCATAAAGAAATAAAAGAAGATTGTACAACTGGAGAGGCTTGTGGATGTAGTAAAGATGGGTTAGAACCGCCAATATTAATTAGTGGTGGAGAATTATTAGATCTTGAGTATTCAGAGCTTTCTAGTTTTTCTCTTATTGAAAATGCCAGGAAGTTTTTAGGATATGATCAAAAAAAAATGAGAGCAGTAGGAATGAATGCTTGGACTAATAAATGGTGTGCTTCATTTGTTAGTTTTATATTAAAAATAACTCCGGAACACCCTTTGTCTGGTGTTGCACACTCTTCAGTTTATAAATACATTAATTGGTTTAGAGAACACGGAAGATTTTGCAATTCTCAAGCTTTTTATTATCGTAATGAGAATTATAGATGTGATAATTCTCCCCTTCCTGGAGATATTATTCTTTTTGCTTCATCTCCTTGTGATTACGAGGGCAATGCAAAGTTACACGCCACAAAGCAAACGGGGTGTAGTCACCATGTTGGGATTGTATCTGAGGTAACTGAAAATGAATTAACCTATATACATGGAAATACTAATTCTTGTGGTGGAAATCAAGTATGCGAAACTACAATTCCATTAAAAAATGGTTACATAATTGGATATGGAAGGTGATATTTTGAAAAACAAAAAAATATTAATTTTGATATTGATGATTTTTTGTTGTGGATGGAAAATAAATTATTCATTGGAATTTAATAATGGTAATTTAAATGAAAAAATCTTGGTTACTTTTTATGATGATGTATACAAAGTAATAGATTCATATAAAGATAATGAAGATATTGATTTTCCAGAATTGAATCTTGTTTATAATAATTATTATTCATTATATGATAAAGATGAGTTTTATAAAAAGGAAATTAAATCAGGAAGTACTTCCACAGTTCAGTTAACATATTCTTATTATTTTGATGAATTTAAAAATGCTATATATGCTAATTTATGTTTTAATAATTTTTATACCGAAGAAACAGAAGATTATTATTATATTAGAGCTTATGGGAAATTTAAATGCTGGGATAGAAATATAAGCAAAATTGATATAACAACCAACTCAAAAACTGTCGTAAATAATCTTGCTTTAAAAAATCCAGATGGTTCTTATACATGGAAAATTACTAATGATGATTTAAACGATATAGAACTAAAAATATATAAAGAAAAATATGATTTTAAATATATATATATTTTTATCAGCTTTTCAATTTTAATAATAATTATAATTTTTGTTAAAAAAATTAGAAATGTAAATAAAATTTAGTGAATTCTAAAGGAGATAATAAAAATGGCAAAAAAGAAACAATCAAATTATTTAAATTTTGGTTTAAAAATTATAATTATTGTTAGTATAATTTCTTTCTTGTTTGCTAGTTTTATTTCTTACTATAAAAGTGATTACAGATATGTTAACTTTAATAGATATGTAAATAAAGATGTAAAATTTATAAGAAAAAAAATGGTTAAAGACAATTATTTTTATAAATATTTAACATCTAATGAATTAATGAGTGATAGTACAGATGATTTATTGAAAGAAACTGTTTTAAAAATGTATTTATTAGAATCTAGCAAATTAAAAAAAGTAAGCAGTGATACTTATAATGAATTAAAAAACAATAAGATATTTAAATCAGCTTCAGTAGCTTTTTATATAACTGAAAAAGATTTATTAAATCAAGCAAATAAACTATATAAAATTGATATAGAAGAATTTGATATAAAAAAATATAAAAAATTACAAAAAGTTTCTGTAAATTATAATGGAAAAATTTATTTTGGTTTAAATTCAAAAGATATTGATAAAAATTCTTATATTATAGGAATAAAATCGTTGCAAAAAGAAAAAGACTATTTTATTCTAGATTGTTATCTTTATGGATATGATTCAAATATAAATGAAAGTGTTGTAAATAAATTAAAAAATTATATTGAAGAGGGAAATTATAGTTATATAAACAATAAATTTTTGTTATCTAAATCAATAAGTGTTCAAAATAAAGTGATAAAATTTAAAGAAACTGCGATTGATTTGGATTTTAAATATCAAATAATAGGAGTAGAAAATAAAAAAATGCTTGAATATTAATTGAAGAAAAATTAAAATTATTATATAATTATGATGTAATGAGGTGTATAAATGAAATTACTGTTTAGAGCAACTTCAACAAAGGATATTGTAAAGTTTTTAATATATTGTGTGTTTTTATTATATCTTGTAGCGATTGGGGTTTTGAATATTCACTATTTTTCTACTGAAAGCTATTTTTGGGGATTAAATCCATTTCCTGCATTCGGAAGAGAATTTTTAATAACTACAATAGTATTTTATATAGCTGCTTTAACAGCTTCTATTATGGGTGTATCAAATTTTCTTATCCAAAGAGATAAAGGTTTTGGATTTACAACAAAACAAAAAGAAGAAAAGGGTTATGAAAAAATGGCTGATGAAAAAGCTGTTAAAAATTGGCCCGACATAAAAAAAGTGGTTTTAAAAGATAATAATTTTGAATATGGAGGAATTCCTTTTCTTCTTAACGAAAAAGAGTCTTATGTTAATAATGGTGAGGATCATACTTTAATTATAGGGTCTACTGGTAGTGGTAAAACAGAATGCGGGATATTGCCTGCTGTAAGAATCCTTGCTAAAGCTGGAGAAAGTATGGTTATTACAGATCCTAAAGGTGAAATATATAAAAAAACTGGAGCTTTATTAAAAGAGAAAGGCTATAATATAATAATATTAAATTTCAGGAATCCTTTAGAAGGAAATGCCTGGAATCCCTTTGTTTTACCTTATAGATTTTATAAAGAAGGAAAACAGGATAAAGCCATGGAGCTCCTTGAAGACTTGGCTCAAAATATATTAATTGATCCCAACAGTAAAGGTGAACCATTCTGGGAAAATGCATCAAGAGACTATTTTACAGGGTTAGCCATAGGACTTTTTGAAGATGCCAAGGAAGAAGAAATAAATATTAACAGTATAAATTTAATGGCTACACAGGGGGAAGAAAAAATTGGAAGAAGCACTTATGATAAGGAGTATTTTACATTAAAAGGTGAAATGTCTCCCGCTTATATATCTGCTTCTGCGATTATTACAACAGCTCAAGACACTAAAGCAGGGGTTTTATCTACATTTAGAACTAAAACAAGAATATTTTCCTCTCGTGATATTTTAAGTGAAATGCTAAGTCATTCAGATTTTGAATTTTCTAAAATTGGAAAAGAAAAAACTGCTGTATTTGCTATGATTCATGATGAGAAAAAAACTTATCATGCATTAATGACAATTCTTGTAAAGCAGTTATATGAAAGTTTAATAGATGTAGCACAGCACTGTGATGGCGGGAAACTTCCTATAAGAACGAACTTTTTGCTTGATGAGTTTGCTAATATGCCCGCATTAAAAGATGTGGATTCAATGGTTACAGCTTCTCGTAGCAGAAATATAAGATTTACATTTATTATTCAAAACTTTTCTCAATTGAATTTAGTTTATGGAGCCGATATGGCTGAAACAATTAAAGGAAACTGCAACATTCATTTCTTATTAACTACGGAGCTTAAGGCATTAGAAGAAATTTCTAAATTATGCGGGGATGAAAAACCTAAACAGTCCAAAGAAGGTATGCCGGCAGAGCCTATACGACCTCTTGTTTCTATAAGTGATCTTCAACATATGAAAAAATTCGAGTTTCTAATAAAAAGAGTAAGATCAAGCCCATTTAAAACAAAGTTTAAACCTGATTATGAATTAGTTAAGAGTAATGCTTGGAATTGCAGTTATGACGCTCTTCCTCTTCCTAAAAGAGAATTTAGTGAAGTGAAAGTATTTAATATTAAAGAATTTGTCAATAAAAAGCGTGCAGAACAAGGACTTCCCGATATGAATGCAATGCCTGGTGGGTTTGGAAGCGGAATGCCTTTTGGTGGAGGGATGTCAGGCGGATTTAATCCATTTATGAATCCAATGTCTCCATCGCCATCTTCTTTGCCTAATTTACCAAATGGAGGGCCTGGTTCTATAAATTTTGATGAATTATCTAAGAAAATAGATGAAAAAATAGCTGAAATTGAGGCAGAAGAGGCAAAAGAAAAAGAAAGTAAAGAAGAAGTACCAAAAGAAATACCTCAAATCAAAAATGAAAAATTAAACCAAAGCATTGATGAATTTAAAGAAAGTATTAAAAAACAAAAAGAAGTTATGAAGATGCCTCGTAAAGATGCTGAAGTAAAAGAAATAGAAGAAGAGAGTAATGACAAACCTAAAATAAATGTTGATGTTGATAGTATTATAGTAAATGATAATGTAACCGATGATGATTTCTTTGATGATTTCTTTGATGAATAAAAACAACAAAAACAGTTGATTAAATTCAATTGTTTTTTAATATTGCAACTTTTACTTTAAATATTTTTAAAATATGGTAAAATATAAATGTTTATGGAGAAATATATGAGTGAGTTGTTAAAGATAAAAGGTGTAGGAGATAAAAGCTTAAAATATTTAAATATTCTTAATGTCTACACCTTTGAAGATTTAATAAATTATTATCCTTATAGATATAACATTACTAGAATAGATAATGCTGCTGATTTTAAAGATGGTGGTAATTTTATAGTGTATGCTATAGTTGATAGTTATCCAGTTTTGAGAAGATTTAATGGGAAAATGAATAGTCTAACATTTAGAGTTGGTTCTAATAAAAAAATATTTAAGGCTATTATATTCAATAGAGCATTTTTAAAAAATAATATCAAGCTTGGTATGAGCCTAACGTTAATAGGTAAATGGAATGAAAATACCAACACTTTTGTATGTTCAGATATCAAATTTGAAAAGGTACCCGATGGACATATTGAACCTTTATATCATCTTACAAGTGGAATTTCAAATAAAATATTAAGAAGATATATTGAATCTGCTCTATCAGTAAATATCAATATTGAAGATAAAATTCCAAAATATTTAAATGAGAAATATGGATTTTTAGAAAAAGAAAAAGCTTTAAAATATATTCACAATCCATTAAGTGCGGGGGAATTAAAAAAAGCTAGAATAAAACTTATATATGAAGAATTTTTTGATTTTATGTTTAAAATAAATTATTTAAAACAGATAAATAAATCTAAAAAATCAGGGTATATTAGAAATGTAGAAAAAGAAAAAATAGATGAATTTATTAGAGTTTTGCCTTTTGAACTTACAGCAGACCAGTTAAAAGCTGTAAAAGATATATATTGTGATTTATGTGGAAATGTAAGAATGAATAGAATGCTTGAAGGAGATGTAGGAAGTGGTAAGACAATAGTTAGTGTTATCGCTTCATATATAAATAACTTATCTGGTTATCAAACAGCCTTGATGGCACCGACAGAAATACTGGCTATTCAGCATTTTAACAGTATAAAAGAAATATTGAAATATACAGATATAAGAGTAGGGTTGTTAGTTGGAAGTCTTTCCAAAAAAGATAAAGAGGAAATTCAAGGCAGGATAAAATCAGGTAAACTGGATTTGATAATTGGAACCCATGCTTTAATTAGTGATAATGTAGATTTTAAAAATTTGGGGCTGGTTATAACCGATGAGCAGCATAGGTTTGGAGTTAATCAAAGAGCCAGTTTAAAAAATAAAGGGGCTCTACCTGATACATTGTATATGTCAGCAACTCCAATACCAAGAACATATGCTTTAACCCTATATGGTGATATGGATATTTCTTATATTAAGATGAAGCCAAGCGGTAGAAAAGATATAAAGACAATAATTAAAACCGAAAAAGAAATATCTGAAATACTTTTAATGATGAAAAATGAAATGGACTTAAATCATCAAATTTATGTTGTTTCTCCTTTGATTGAAGAAAGTGAGACTTTAGATTTAACTACAGTAAATGAATTAAAAAAGAAGATGAGTGATGCATTTACCAATAAAGTTAAAATAGAAATATTGCATGGTAAATTATCAAAAGTTGAAAAAGAAAGAATAATGAATGAATTTTTAAAAGGAAATATAAAAATTCTTATTTCAACAACTGTTATTGAGGTTGGAGTAGATGTTGAAAACGCTACTATGATGGTTATATACGATGCTGATAGATTTGGATTATCTACCTTGCATCAGTTAAGAGGTAGAATTGGTAGAAATAATTATGACTGTACTTGTGTACTTATTGGGTCAAAAAATAATAAAAGACTGCAGGTATTAACTGAAAGCAATGATGGATTTTATATTACAGAAAAAGACTTTGAAATGCGTGGTGAGGGAGACTTGTTTGGAGTTAAACAAAGTGGAGACATGTCCTTTAAAATAGCAAGCTTAAAAAATGATTACAAGATATTGCTTCAAACTAAAAAGGATAGTGCAGATTTCATAAAAAGCAAAGAATATTTGAAATATGACTGCTATAATAAATTTATAGAAAGTGTAAAGTCAATTGATTAATAATTGAAAATAGGTTATACAAATAATATAATAAAATGGAAAGAGGTGTTGTGATGGTTGGAAATGCTGGAGAATTAGAAGTTCCTGCTTTTGTGAATACTGCTAGAGCTCAAATGAGAAGAAATGAAGCGATTGAAGGCAAAAAGATAGTCGGAGAAAAACCTGTTCTTATAACTGGAAAAGAATTGGCAAGGCTTGGATTAGTTATTTTGGCTTCAGTTGTTGCTGTTGTTAGTTTAGGCTATTTAATTGAAAGATCTAAAAATAATGGTGTTACGATAGATACTCCAAGTGGGCATACTATAACGGAGGCTCAAAGAAATTCTAACAAAGCTCCAGGCTCAGATATTGATGTTAGAAGAGGCCATTAATAAATTATGAATCAAGAAGATACAAAAATCTTAGTTCTTGAAAACAATGAAGAGTACACTGTAGTTGATTCTTTTGTTATAAATAACAGAAAATATTTATTTTTAATTGGTAATTCTAAAAAAGATTTAGCATTAGTAGAAAACAACAATGGGAGATTAAAGTCAATTTCTTCTGAAGAAGAATACAATCAAGTATTTAATTTGTTATATGAGAGAAATAAAAAAGAGATAGATAAAATATTAAAAGAAAATGGAGCAGTTAATTAATTTTTTTCACACAATATTTTTTGTAAAATTGATAAAAAAAGTTTGACAATAACCTTAAAAGATTATATTATTAAATTAGCATAGTAATATATTTACTATGTAGATCTACTTTTACGAATTATAAGAGTGAAGGTGGATCAACCAAAACCCCCTGAAGGAGCCGAGAGGCTCCATTTTTGTTT
>CAZBKY010000004.1:29552-35149 GCA_964492595.1 uncultured Muribaculaceae bacterium | reverse complement strand
AATGATTATCCAGAAGCGATTGAAGATGGCATTCCAGCATTTTGGGCTACAAGATCTATTAAACCTTCAATTAATAATTTTAAAATTTAAAATTTAAAATTATAATCTTATAAAATAGTATATAAATTTTATATATTATTTTCATTTTTATTTTTTAAATCAAAAACTTTTTTATAATTTTTATAATCTTCATAATTTCCTATATAAGAATTTATTCTATTATCTTCAATATATAAAACTCTTTTGGCTAATTTATTTATAAAATATCTATCATGTGAAATAAATAATAATGTTCCTTTATATTCGTTTAAAGCTTCTTCTAACAATTCTCTAGTATGAATATCAATATGATTTGTAGGCTCATCAAGTATAATGAGATTGGCATGTTTTTGAATAAGTTCAAATAATTTTAATCTTACCTTTTCGCCACCAGATAATTTACCAACTTTTTTAAAAACCATTTCACCATTAAACATGAAATGTGCTAATGCTGAGCGTAAGTAAGTTTCTCCTTTAATAAAGTTTTTCCTGGCATATTCAAATATCGTTTCAGTGTCGTCTTCAAAAATTATTTCTTGAGGTATATATCCTATATTTATCCTTGTACCAATTATAATTTTACCACTATCCAATGTGATAGAACCAAGTAATGCTTTTATTAATGAAGATTTTCCACTACCATTTTTCCCCATTAAACATACTTTTTCACCAAAAACAACATGAAAGTTTGCTTTATCAAATAATAATTTATTTCCAAGTATCAATTTAATGTTTTCCCCAACTAATACATCTTTACCACTTCTATCTTTTATTTCAAAATAAAGTGGTAAATCTCCTTGCTCTAAAGGTTTTTCCAGTAGTTCAATCCTATTTAATCTTTTTTGTATACTGGCTGCTCTTTTAAAAAAAGGTTCTCCACCAGGAAATGCCAATTTACCAAACTCCTGCAATTGTTTTATTTTAGCTTTCATAGCTGTAATTAATTTTTGCTGATTTTTAAAATCTTCAAATTCATTCATTATTCTTCGCTCACTCTCTTCTAAGTAATAAGAATAATTTCCAAAAAAAATTTCGCTTTTTCCCCTTTCAACTAAAATAATTTTATTTACAACCTTATCTAAAAAATATCTATCGTGAGATACTATTAAGATAGTTCCATTATAATTTTTTAAATATTTTTCAAACCATTCCAATGTATCAATATCTAAATGGTTTGTAGGTTCATCTAGCAAAAGAATATCTGGTTCTGTTAAAATTAAAGAAGCTAACTTTACTATTGTTTTTTCCCCACTAGATAATTTATTGAATGGTTTTATTAATAAATCCTTATTTAATTTAAATTCGTTACAAATTTTGCTAATTTTAGCATCTATTCCGTACCCTCCCAATCTTTCAAATTCAACTTGTAATTTAGCATAATCATTTATAAGCTTTTTACTATAACTAGTACTCATTAAATCTTCAATTTTTCTTAATTTATTAACAAATTTGAAATAATCTGCAAGTTCTTGCACTAAAACATCATAAGCACTTATATTAGAATTAACCACCTGTGAAATTTGTAATAAAACGCCTATTTTCACATTTTTCCGTACCGAAACGTTACCTGCAGTTACACTTTCTTCACCACTTATCAATTTAAATATGGTAGTTTTACCACTGCCATTTTGACCAATAAGTCCTATTTTATCACCGGTAAAAATTTCCATATTAAAATCATTTAAAACGTTATTAAATCCAAAATTTTTTTTAACACTATTAAAACTAATCTCTTTCATAAAGTCTTATCTCCTTTTAGTTCGAAAATGTCATAATTTAATGATAAAAATGAAAATTCTTTTGTTTTTAAATTAGTTAAATATCTGCTTTTCGTGGTAACCAATGCTTCTTTTATATATTTTTTTCTGAATTTTTTATAAATTTGTTTTAATAATATATTACTGCCAATTTTTTTATATAAATTTAATATAAACGAATAACTTTTATCTGTTTTCATTACGGTTTGAAAATATTTACTTTCGTAAAAATATAACGGATTATAAAATTCAAAATAATTTAGCACTATGTTTATATCGCAATTATCTGCATCATAATTATTAAAAGAATATTCTTTCAATTCTGTCTTATAATTTTTTAATTTTAAATCGTTATTAAGAGACTCAGCAACAAGTTTGTTAGGATAAAAGCTATTATAACCAATAGTTATTTTTTTATCATATCTAACATTTTTTGTCTTAATTTTTTTCAATTTAATATTTAATAAAGAAAACACATCAATATCTATTGCTTTATTGTTTAATATTTTTATGATATTTTTTTTATTAATACTAGCAATAATGTTTTTTCTTATGTTAATAGGAAGTTTAGTACTCAACTCAATATTATATATTATCATACTTTCTTCTTCATTATATTTGCCAGATTTATGTAAATAATCAATAGGATACAATGTATTATTGGTTATATCTATTATATTGTTTTCAAAAGCATTAATTTGTTTGTTTTCATTTAATTCAACTATATATTTTAAATTTGAAATAAGGTTTTTACGATAATAATTATTTGAAGTTAAATTTATTTCATAATTATTTATACTATTTATCGAGAAGGGACCGCAATTTCTAGGTGAAAGTTGATATAAAGATAATTTATCAATAAAAAATCTATCTGGTTTAATTAAATTGAATACTATAATATTACCTCTACAGAATATTTCTTTAATATTTTTAAAATAAATATTTAATTTTTTATTTCTTTTTAAAAATTTTTCAATAGATTTTTTATACTCATTAACCATAACCTTTCTTCCATCGTTATAAAAAAGATCGGTTCTGAGTGTAATAATATATGTTTTAAAATAATTTTTAATTTTATAATTTTCACAAGCATTACATTCATAACTTTTGCTTTCATTATTATATTTAAATAATGGATCGCAAAGTGCAGTATAAATTGTTTTAGAATTATAATCCATTGCTAAATAATGTTTAGAATGTTGTGGCAATCCATCAATACTAAAGATAATCATTAATAAACTCCGATAATAATACTATAAATTTATCGATCACATCTAATTTAACATCTCCAATTGAAATTCTTATAGTATAAGCTTTCATATTAGAATCATAGTATGTATCTAATGCAATATAATCAAAAGCAAAAGATGGTGAAAAAAAGCAAATTTTATTATTTTCGCAAAAATCAATAACTTTATTTTTTAAATCATTTAAACTCATATTTAAATTCACATTTAATAACAAAAATAAAGAGTGATTAGGTAAAATAAATTTATTATTAACATGTAATTTATTATAAACATATAGATTATTCTTTATAATTCGCATTATCCGTTTTTTATTTAAAGTAATAATTTTTTTATTATTTAATAACGGGAATATATTATGCTCGGTTACTCCTAAGCCGGAATGACCAATATACTCCATATTAAATATTATCATCTTTTTTAATTTTTTCCATTTAAATGTATCAATTTTTCTAGGTAGTACATAAGTTATAGACCCTAAAGTACAGTATTCTAAGCCAAGCATATCAAGTTTTGTATGACTTCTTAATAAGATACATAATTTACCAGAGTTAATTATTGCATATATTAAATCCTTAAATAAATGCGAATGAAAACAAGTTGTATCAATAATTATGATTTCATATTTAGCTATATTATTCAATGTAAATTCAAAATTATAACTGATTGTATCTAACCATAAAATTTTTCTACATAATTTATTAGTATTTAACAATTTAATTAATTTTTGAGTTTCGAAATAAATATCTTTACTGTATTTTATTTTATACTTTGAATACTTTTGAAGAGTTTTAATAATAGCATTAATTGCCGCCATTCCACTATTAGTAAAAATAGTCTTTGTTTTTAAATCATCAATATCATAAAGATTTTTAAAATAATTATTATATTGTAAAGTGGCATCATATCTTTGGTAATCAAACCCATAAGTATATTCAACACTAATACAAAATGATTCATTAATATTAGATAGCGGTAAATATTTATTATATTTTTCCTTCATTTTCATTTTCAATACTTGTTTATAATCAAAAAGTTTAAAATTTTTCATTGGTTTTTGATTGGTAATTTTTTCTAAAAATTTTATATCGTTATTCATAAAAATAAACCTCTGCTTTTTCTATTCCATTAAATGTTGAATTCCAAGAATATGAATATGATTCTACTTCATTAAAAATGATAATATCATTTTCCATAAGTTCTATTTTACTCTTATAAGTTAAAAATATATCTTTTTCATAGCAACTAGCACCACAAAAAACATAATTATTGTAATTATTAGAAATATTGCTTTTCGAATAAATTTTTAATATTTTGGGAATTGACCATTTCAAATGAAGTTCTCTTGAAGAATTTAAATACACATAATTAATATTTCTGAGTTTGTTTATTTTCATCACTCTTGTAATAAGATATCCACAATTTTTAAACCACATACTACCTGGTTCTAAAATTAACTTAACAGATATCGGTATTATTTTTTTAATAGTCGATATAAATATTCTGAATTCCTGATAAGACAATTCTTCATATCCTCCCCCTAAATTAAGTATCTCGACTTTTTCAAAATTAATTTTTTTAATCCTACTTATCATTTCATTTAAAACAAATGTGGTTTTAGATTCAGAAACGTGAATATGAATTATTTTGTATATATAATTATTATCATAAATATTTCCAAAATGAGATTTAATATATTTATTATGCATATTTATTCTAATGCCGTTTAAATTATGCAATATTAGAGTGGGATCAGAAAACATTATATATGCTTTTTTAAAAGTATCTACCAATTTTAATTCATTTTTATTCGAAACATCAAAACCAAAATTATTGTTAGCAAATATTTGTAATATTTTTTCGTGAGGAAAAGCTTTAACAGGGAATAGATATTCAAGTGGAAATTCTTTTGTTAAATCAGAATAATAATCAATGTTCTCTTGTAATTTTTTACAGTCGTAAACTAAAAGAGGATTTTCTTTTTTAATAGTTAAAATATGATCAATTTTTTCATTTTTTTTCTTTAAAAGATAGGTTCTTATAAAATTATTTGTTCTAATCCCATTTATTTTGATGACTCTACTTTTATATTTTTTCCAGATATCATCAGATTCAATTTTTTTGGTATTATCAAATTCATTCAATTTATTTTCATAAAATATTTTAACTTTGGTTCCATTGAAATTTGTTGTTTGAGTCTTACAACAATATAATTTTGTTTCTATTAATTCATATTTAGATTTAGTAATTGCTTTTTGAAAATCATTTTTTGTTAAATATTTATATCCAATTGTTTGCATAAGCTCAATACCAAGCAAGTCTTTTTCTAATGAATAGTCATCACTAAACTCATCACATATAATTATATATCCCTCATCAGTAAGAATATGCTCAAGTCTTTTTAAAATCGTATTTAAATTCTCATATTTTAGTAATTCGGTTAATCCTAAAAATAAAGTAATTACATCATATTTACTATTAATATCATTGTAGGAAATAGTTTCAAATCGTGCATTTGAGTGTTTATTATTTTTATTTGCGTAAAAAACATAAT
>CAZBKY010000004.1:0-29452 GCA_964492595.1 uncultured Muribaculaceae bacterium | reverse complement strand
TTCTCTTGTTACAATCCAATAAGTTAATAATTATATCTTTAGCCATATAAGCCGCAATTAAAGTATTGGTTGGACCAAAAGAAGCTTTATTTGTGTTATTTGATTTCACAAATTGTTTATATTTCAATAATTCTTCTAAATATCTTTTTTTGTTTTTCTTTTTAATAAGCAAAGGGCCATATTGTCCTTCAATTACATTAACACCTCCAAAAATACAAGGTACCTCCAATTCTATTGATACTTGAACTATTGCAATTCTAATGTCTAGAAATGGAATGTCTGCAGCACATATAATAATATCAACGGAATTGTTTTTTAATATTTCAATTAAATCTAAAGCATTGGTAATTTTAGAATTATATTTTAGTATATTGGCATTTCCAATTTTGTTGTTAATTAAATTTTCAATTACATCAACTTTATATTTTCCAATATCTTTTTGGTTAAATGCATATTGGCGATTAAGATTTGATTCATTAACTTTGTCAAAATCAATCAATATATAATTTTTAATTTCCACACCAAGCAAGTGATTTAAAATTTCTGTTCCAAGACCTCCTAAACCTATTATAGCTATTTTTTTATTGTGCAATTTTTCAATATCTATATTTGTTTCTAAAAATTGGTTTAAATACAATTCATAATTTTTACGGTTTTCATTTTTGATTAATATTTTTTTTGATATAAGCTTTTTAAATATTTTTGAAGTCGATTCTTTTATAATATCGGTATTTAATAATTTAGTGATTTCCTCTATTTCATTAGAATTTAAAGTAAATTTCCTTATTTTTTTAAATTTATCTATGCAAAGTAAAGCACCATCTTTTTTTAAAATCAACGAATATCCAGAATGGATTCTATAGTTTTTTTTTTATAATCTTCGCTAATAATACTTTCTAAATTACTACTGATTTTTAATGTCTTATAAAAATAATCAGCCACATCATCTTTGCTATAATTTAGGACAGATTTCATGTTTTCTTCTCGATTATCATAATACTCATCATCGCTCCAACCATTTTTTACATAATAATTCCAAATTTTTTCTCTTATGGATTCAATTTTTTTAAAGAAAGCATTAAAATTATTTTTATTTGAATTTAGCAATTCATCCAAAGAAGAATACCCATTTTCGTTAGCCATTATTATTAACTTTTTCATAGCTAAACCATTACACATATATAAATTAATCAGAAAATGAGTGGCTTGAGCATATTCTCCAGCAAATAATTTTTCATAATCAGTACTGCAAGCTTCTTTTACCTCTTTCATTTTTGAACAAACCTTTTGCACAAATAAATCAATTTTCTTTTCATCAAGACTTTCAATTACATCATTGCATTCTTGTACCAATTCTTTATATCCCGGAAAAAGCATATATTTTTTAAATTCAAAATACCATAAATATTTTTGATCTTTTAATATAATTGGAGCTTTTTTATATTTTTTCCTTATAAAAGTTTCAATTTCATCAATTTGATTTTGGTTTAAATCTTCTTGAATATGAATTCCAAATTCATTTTCACACTCTTCCACTAAAACAATGCTCCCATTTATTATTTCCTCAATAATTTCATCAAATAAATATAATTCTAACTCATTTACTTCTTTTCCATCTCCAAAAGGAATAATTTTGTTATTATAAAATATTTTTTTAGAGTTAGTATCAAATCGAATAAGATTATTTTCTTGAAAAATATCAAAAGCGTTTTTAAATCCTGTTATACAAGGAAGACCTAATTCTCGAGAAATAATAGCTGCATGTGATAAAACACTTCCTTCAGTTGTTATTATTCCTGAAGCTTTTCTCATCGCTGGTACATAATTTGTATCAGTAGTCTTTGCAATCAAAACTGCTCCTTGTGGAAAATCTTCAATTTTCTTTTCAATTTCTTCATCATCGGCATCCTCATCAATAATATAAATATTTCCATTACACACCCCTGAAGATGCAACACTACCATTTGAAGTTTTTGAACGTATTAATATAGATTTTGTTATCGGTCTTGCCTGTACAAAAAAAGCTTTATTATTTTCATCTATACACCATTCAATATCTAAATCTTGATTAGACATATTACTGATTTGCCTTAAATATTTGAGTAAATCAATAATTATTTTTTCATTTACATTATCATCGCTTCTATATGTCATGTTTTTTAAATTAGCAACAATCATCTTAGGAGTAGTTTTGCCACTTACTAACTTGTCTGCCAATCCTTCGACATATTCGATTAATGACACTTCCTCTCCATCAAGATCTATGGCTTTCGTGAAACATACCCCCGCAATTTTGGGGTTAATCATTTTTTGAATAATAATATTCATGTTTGATATTTGATCAGTATATGAAGCAATTTTTTTAGAAACTGCACTTTTATAAACAGTTTGTACAGCTTCGATGATTTTATCGATTTCAAAAGATACGTTTAAAACAGTATCATACATTCCTGCAAAAGAGTTTTCTTCACCATCCTCATTACTGGCAGAAGACCGGATTGCAAACTTATCTGCAGGGTCAAAAACGCTCAAAAAATCTTCCATTTTTTTTATTATTTTAATATTATTGTCAATTAAAGCTTCGATAAATTCAGCATCAATGACAAAAGCGACAGGGACTGGAACGTTATATTCTAATAATCTTTTCAAGCCTATTGCCTTACCACCTAATTTTTGCTTTTTAATATTTTTTATATCAATTATTTCCACAATGGTTCCTCCAATAAAAAATAAGAGCTTAAAAATCAGCTCTTAAGATCTTTGTGACATTGCGCATGAAGCTAATTCAGCATCAATGTTTTTAATTTCAGATTTAGTAAAAAATGATTTAATAAATTTAATCATATTTTTCCCCTCCTAAATATAATTTTACAATTTTTGCCAAAAAAGTCAATAAATTTACTTTAATTTTATTGGTTTTTTATAAAAAGTTATCATTTATGATTAAGGCTAATATTTAAAATTATACCAATACTTATCATACTTACTAGTAAAGATGAACCTCCATAGCTTAGAAATGGAAGAGTCACCCCTGTTACCGGAATAATTCCTGTGACAACCATTAAATTAAGTGCTGCTTGAAATATAAGCATAAAGGAAAGTCCAAAACAAAGATATTTTCCAAATAAATCATTGGTATTTATCGCTATTTTTATAGCTATTGTAAAAATTATTACAAATAAACTTATCACTAATAAACAACCTAAGAAACCAAA
Source organism: uncultured Muribaculaceae bacterium (assembly GCA_964492595.1). Classification (GTDB taxonomy): domain Bacteria; phylum Bacillota_I; class Bacilli_A; order RF39; family UBA660; genus CAYNFP01. Next base: position 26,237 of record CAZBKY010000004.1, on the reverse strand, counting down.
CTCTTCTGCAATTATAGAGAAAATAAAATCAGTTTGAGGTTCGGGCAAATAAAAATGCTTTTGTCTTGAAGCTCCCAGTCCAAATCCAAGTAATCCTCCTGGACCTATGGCATATAGTGACTGTATTATTTGAAAGCCACTGCCCAAAGGATCATTCCATGGATTTAAATACGATGTAATTCTATCTAATCTGTAAGGTGCGATTAAAACCAAAACAATTATTCCAACTAAGCCCAAAAATCCTAATTTAACAAATATCCCTAGTTTTGTACCTGTAATAAATAATAATCCTATTAAAGAACAAACAATAACCATACCAGTACCAAAATCAGGCTGCACTAATATTAATCCAAAGAAAGTTATTATAACCAACATAATGGGTAATATAAATTCTGCAGTATTTTTTTTATATTTATTATTTTTATCTAAATATTTCGAACAAAATATTATTAATCCTATTTTAGAGATCTCGCTCGGCTGTATTCCAAATCCCCCTATTCCAAACCAACTTCTACTACCATTTCTGACAGTTCCTATTCCAGGAATTAGGACAAGCACTAATAATAAAAAGCAAATACCAATTATTAGCTTTGCTTTTTCTTTATATATTTTATAATTTATTTTAGAAGTTATTAGCATTAAAATTACTCCAATTATTAAAAATAATAATTGATGAATTAAAAACTTATAAGGATTATCATATTTATATTCTGCCCATATATAACTTGAAGAATATACCATCAATACACCGAATGTACTAAGAAGAACTGTAGCATAAAATAATATTTTATCTCTTCTCAATTTTTCCCCCCCACTTATTTATTCTTTTTATTTATAACCAAACATTATAGTAAATTGCTACCATACCAAGCATAAAACCTATTATCCAGAATAATTTTACTATATCTGTTTCTGACCATCCTAATTTTTCAAAATGATGGTGTATAGGTGCCATTAAAAATACTTTTCTTTTAAACTTTCTTATAGCAGTTATTTGAATAATACTTGATAAGGCTTCTATAACAAATATTCCTCCAATTACTGCTAGTGATAATTCATGCTTAGTAAGAATTGCAACAGCCGCTAAGCTCCCCCCCAAAGCTAAAGAGCCCGTATCTCCCATAAAAATTTTGGCAGGATGCGTATTAAATACTAAAAATCCTAAAATAGAACCGACTAATATAAAACAAAATATTGCCATTTCCTGATATCCGGCTACCCATGATGTTCCCCATGAAATTATACCAAAACTCAAAAATGCTATCGCTGCTAATCCCCCTAATAAACCATCAAGCCCATCTGTTAAATTCGCTGCATTTGATGTTCCAACTAATAAAAATAATATGAAAAATCCGTAAAACCACCCTAAATGCATCTTTATTTTTAATGCAGTGATCCAGATATGCGGTTCTCCTCCACCTCTCATATATATATAGAAAAATACCAATGATATTAAAGATTGTATTATTAACTTTTCAACTATAGATAATCCTTTATTGTTTTTTTCTTTAAACTTTTTAAAATCATCAAAGAAACCAAGTAATGCATAAGATAAAAATACAAATATAACAATTAATAAACTACTTGTTATTTCTAAACTGCCTCTCAAATATAAAATCAACATTGTTACTAAAGTTGGAATTATAAATATAATCCCTCCAAAAGTCGGGGTACCCGCCTTGCTTTGATGATCCACAAATTTACTGAAACTTTGTTCTACTTTTTTCTTTTTCAAAAAAGGAATTAAAAATAATCCTAAAATTACAGCAAAGAAAAAACCTATCATCAGTCCTAAAACACTTTTTGCTAGAATTAACATAATATCACTTCCTTTTTTTATTATACAATATTATTTTCTTAATTAATATCTATAGTCTCAATTTAACAATAATTTTACAACACCATTTTGTTTAACTCTGGACCCAGCATCAGGAGACATATCTACCACCTTTTCACCAACCCCCGAATATTCTATCGTAAATAATCTAAGCTGCTTTTGTGCCTCTTTTTTAGTCATATTAATAACATTAGGGACAGTTACATATACTGTATCTTCCCATCTGTATTGCTTTGGTAACCCGCTCGGGTCTTCTTTAAGATCATATAAATTTATAATTTCTTTAAATACTTTTCTTGCTATTGGAGCAGATACTGTACCACCATACTGAACCACCCCTTTTGCATTATCCACTGCAACATACATTACATATTCAGGATTATCTGCAGGCATAAATCCAATAAATGATAATATATAATTTCCAATCATATAGTGACCATCTGGTCCTACTTTTTGTGCAGTTCCTGTTTTTCCTCCAACTCTATAATTTTCGATATATGCATTCCTTCCACTTCCATTAGCAACAACACTTTCTAAAGCATATTTTACTACGTCACTAGTTTTAGAACTTATTAAATTTGAGGATTTTAATAAAGGTTCTTTTTTTAAAATTGTTCCTTTTTTAGGATTTTCAACTTTGGATACAATATAGGGAGTATACATATTACCATTATTTACTATTGCACTTACTGCTTCCACCTGCTGAATAGCTGTCACACTTACTCCCTGACCGAACGCTGTTGTTGATGTTTCAAGTAAACCTATTTTATTTATATCAAAAATTATTCCTGTGGATTCTCCATTTAAATCTATTCCAGTTTTTTTACCAAAACCAAACTTATCAATATATGAAAAAAGTCTTTCTTTACCAAGTTTTTGACCTAGTACCACAAATCCCGGGTTGCAAGAGTTTTCTACTACTTGCAAAAAAGTTTGTAAGCCATGGCCTTTAAGTCTCCAGCAATGAAGAGTCGCCCCTTCGACATGTATTGAACCGCTGTCATAGTAAGTATCTTCAAATATATTAACAAGTCCCTCTTCTATTGCGGATGCAAGAGTTACAATTTTAAAAGTTGATCCCGGTTCAAAATTAGACCATATTGCCAAGTTTCTATTTATTGTTTCAGTACTGTATAAATTATAAGAACTTGGATCAAAGTTGGGTCTTGAACTCATTGCTATGATTTCTCCGGTTTTAGGATTCATAACAATACCGATTGCTCCGGCAGCTCTATATTTATCAGAAGCATTATCAAGCTCTCTTTCTAAAGCAAGCTGTACATCTAAATCTATTGTTAAATAAACATCATTTCCATTTTGAGGTTTATCATAAATTTCTGCCAGTTCAAGTTTTTTACCTTTTCCATCAGAATAATATTTTATGCTTCCATCTTCTCCCGTTAAATATTTATCATAAAGAAGTTCAATACCACTTAAGCCTTGATTATCTATACCTACATAGCCGATAACATGCGATAATAGTTGATCATATAAGTAATATCTCTTACTTTCTTTTACTAAATATACTCCATCAAATTCATAGCTATCTATTTTATTAGCAATCTCATAAGAAAGTCCTCTTCCTTCGGGATGAACTCTTTCTATTGAAGTTTTTTTACTAACATGTTTATACATCTCTTCATAACTTACATTAAGTATCTTAGACAAAGTTTTAGCAACCGTTACTTTATCTTCGATTTGATTTGGTATTAAAATTAGCCCCGCAGTTGTCACATTATCAGCAATTATTTTTCCATTTTTATCAAGTATTCTTCCCCTATCTGCCTGAACAGGTAAATTTCTACTCCACAAATTATTAGCTAGTTCATTCAACTCTTTATATTCAACTATTTGTACCCAGCCGATTCTTAAAAGTATTATTAAAAATATTAAAACGACTGCTAAAAGGATTCTTTTAATTCTTTTATTCTGCACACTTTGAAACACAAATCTCACCTATGTAAGTATATGCTAAAAAATTATTATATAATAAAAAACCTAACAAATATTTATTTGCTAAGTTTTTATTTTAATAATTAGCAGTTATTATTTAGTCTTCTAAATTTTGTATTTCTAGTAATAAAGCATCAAGTAAGTTTTTATCATCTCCCGCTAATGATTTAGCTTCATCTGATAATTCATCGTAATCCTCTAATGCAGTCTCTACTATTCCTTTATCATCTACAGTCACTGTCTCTACAGTTAAAGCTAATGCTGCACTATGAGTTGTCTTAAAGTCATCATATTCTTGAGCAATTGTTTTTACACTACCTATATTATCTAATGCTGTTGATTTAGCGCTATTTATAGCATTTATAGTAGTTGCCGCATCAATTGCGGTGTCTCCAGCACTAATATAACCTTCGATTATCGCTTGATTTTCTAATGAATAATCAGTAGAAGTATAGGCATCATCCAAGTCGTCTTTTGCATCTATTTTAGCATTTGCTAATTTTGTACTTATTTCACTATTCATTTCAGATATTTTAGTATTTAAAGCAGTTGTTTTGCTTATAATATCTTCAGTGATTATTTCAAGTTCTGATGCAGTCTCTGGATATGGACTGTCTTTTGCAGTATTCAATGCAGTTTTTGCAGCCAACAATTCTGTATATATTTCATCGGTTTCTAATCCATTAACTATAGTTTTGTAATTGTTTAGTGCTGTGTTTGCTTCACTTATTTTAGAAGAAGCAGCAATATTTGCAGCAAATCGATCTGTTAAAGCTTCCATATACTCTATTTTTTCTTCTAATTCTCCATTTATTTCAAGTATATCATCTGTTAATGCAATTATTCCGCTTGCAGTTGTTGGAACCTCTCCATCTATAAGTTCATCTAAATCCTCAACCAAAGCTTCCATGTCTGTTATAGTTGGTGAATTTGAGGGAAGATAAAATTTAATTGCAACTAAGGCATCTTCTGCATCATTTATTAGCCCTTCTGCTTCAGAAATTGCTGTTTGAAGAGCACTTTCTAATTCTCCATAATTCACTATTCCCCAAACATCATCTTCTCTGATAGCTGCTTTTTTAACTTCATTATCTTCGAATGTAAATTCTACTATTCCCAGTGGAATTTTAAATTCATCACCATCAAATTCTATTCCATCCTCAGAAATTTCAGTAATATCCTCCACTGCTGCTGTATATGGTGCAAAGGTAAATTGAAATATTAAATTTTTATATTGAATATTAAACTCTGGTAAATCCTCTTCATCTATTAATGCACTGGTTATTGCATTGATCCAATCTCCTTCACTATCCTTATAATAGATAATCATATCATCTAGAGTATTTCCCTCAATTGTTTTTGAGGCCAACATAATTCTTTGTGCCGACATTGATGTCCCTGGCACAAATTCATGAGTTCCGATAATATAAGTTCTATTAGGAAAATCATCTAATTCTTTTGCTGAGATGCTTACTACACCTACTGCAAAAAATACAAACATAAAGTATATCATTTTCTTTAAAATATTCTTCATATATTTCTCCTTCTTTTATTTCTTTTTTTATTGTATATTTACAATTGTTCCATTTGTTAATTTAACTTTTGCTATTCTACTATATTCACTTTTATCAACTAAAATATTTCCTGCTTCACTACTATATTCTCCCAATATTGTTCCACTACTATTAAGTACTTGACTTGCAGTTATTTTAGTTCCATTTTTCTTGACAATTACTATTACCTGGGGAGAACCAATTTCGTAATTTTCCTGTGAAATTGTATAAACATCAGGAACTACAACTACATCCCATCTAGCTACTAGTGTTATATTTTTTGATATTGTACTGTTAAAATTATATTCAATATCATCTAAATACCAACCTTTGAAAGTATAACCGCTTCTTGTTGGATTTGTTGGTTTTGTTGCTTTAGAACCATTTGGAATGCTTTGAGATGCTACTGTGCTTCCTCCACTACTATTAAATGTCACTGTATATTTTGTAACACTTACAGTTGGTTCCCATTTAGCCACTAATGTTATATTCTTTGTCACACCACTTTTAAAATCATACTCCACATTATTTAAATACCAACCTAAGAAAGTATAACCACTCTTTGTTGGAGTTGAGGGTTTTGTTGCTTTAAGCCCACTATCAATAGTTTGAGATGAAACTTTACTTCCGCCTTCAACGTTAAAAGTCACTGTGTATGTTTCCAACCATTTAGCAACCAAAGTAATATCTTTTGTTACTACTGTTTCAAAATCATATTCTTTATTTTCTAACTCCCAATAAAGAAATTTATAACCTTCTTTAGTTGGATTTGCAGGTTTTGTTATTTTTGAACCTGTTGCAATAGTTTGAGATGCCACGTCAGACCCACTCGCACTATTAAAAGTGACCAAGTATGAAATACCAGAACTTCCCGAATTTTCTTCATATTTAGCAACCAAAGTAATATCTTTTGTCACTTCAGTTCCAAAGTCATATTCTGCATTTCCTAATTCCCAGTAAAGAAAATTGTATCCTTCTTTAGTTGGGTTTGTTGGTTTTGTTGCATAGTCATTTTTTTCAACAACTTGTTCTTCAACAAAAGTACCTCCATCGCTGTCAAAAGTAACAGTAAATTCTTCCTGATTACATCCTGTAGTTATGAATAACAAACATAATGTAATAACAGACAATATTATCTTTTTAAATTTCATTATAATCTCCTTTCTTTCATTAAATTATACACTTTTTAATAAAATATATTTACTATTTGCCCTATTGCAAGTTGCTAAACTCTTCATAATATACTTTTTCAAAAGCTATAATCAAACTGCCTATTATATTTAGATATTACCACTTTTTCATTTTAGTGTCAATTTATTTTGTCGAATATTGACAAACTTTGAAAATAAAAAAATCATACAAAAATCAATTATAAAAAAACTAATTTTTAATACGGTTTATAATAGTTAATATTTATTTTTTCTCTATTAAAATTATAGTATATTGTTCCATACTCATCGGTTCTATAGATTTTGGAATCTTTAAGCGTACCTAATACCATTTCATTTGGATGCCCAAATTTATTGTTTTCACCTACCGAAATTATAGAATATTCGGGATTAATATATTTTATAAATTCTTCACAGGTACTTGTTTTACTTCCGTGGTGACCTACTTTTAAAATATATATGTTTTTAAGATTATATTTTTTTATGATCTCTTTTTCCTGTTTCACTGAGGCATCTCCCATAAACAGTATTTTTTTATCATTTATTATAATGAGCAATATTAAACTGTTATCATTTTCATTTGAATATATTTTATTATTTAAAGAATATATTTTTATATTATCAATTTCATAATATTTCCCCACTTTTTTATAATTTAATTGACTTTCTAAGGAGCTAATTTCACCATTATTTATAATAATATTTTCAACTCTAAAATCTTCTATTAAATTCTGCACATATCCAGCATGATCTTCATCTGCATGAGTTAAAAAAAGATAATTTATTTTATCAACTGATATACTTTTAAAAAAAGGAATCATATTTGAGGTCATTAAATTAAATTCCTTTCTTCTTTTTTGCCAATCTTCCATTTCGTATTTTAAATGTCCTCCCGTATCTATAAGTATTGTTTTTTTATTTTCAGTGACTATTAATGCACTATCGCCCTGAGATACATCAATAAAATATAACCTTGTATCTTTAATAAAAATATTTTTATATTTAGAAGTAATTAATAACAAAATCATGAATACAAAATACATAAGTTTATTTTTATTTCTTATTATTAAAATAAGTAACACATAAAAAATTATTATAGTAATTGAACTTACCTTAGGAAAATTTATATTAAATACTCTAATTAAAGAAACCTTTAATGAAATATATTCTAAAATATTTGTAATAAACAATAAAATTTTACTTAAAAAGGGAAATATAAATGTAAACATGGATAATGGATAAACTATAAAAGATATAAATGGTATAAAAAATAAATTGTTTATTAAAGAAAATAAATTAATCATATAAAAATTACTAATTAATATAGGTATAGAACTAAGTAAAGATATAGATCCTGATGATATTAAATTTTTCATATATCTTTTAGTTTTTAAATAGCGAGTGGAATATAGTAAAAAGAAAGTTATTGTTAGTGATAACTGGAATCCCACATCATATATGTAAAATGGATTTATTATAATTAGAATTATATAGGAAATTATTAATAAGTTGTCACTTTTTATATTAAAATAATATACTTTATTTATTCCAATCAAACAAAATAGAAAAACTGATTTTAACAAGGAAGATTTAAATCCGGTTATAAAAGAAAAGATAAATAAAAGTATTGATATTATAAAATAATCTTTTATTTTCTCCTCTTTAATAGATCTTTTTAATAATTTTCTTATAGTTTTTATTATCTTTATTGAAATTGCTGCTAATAGAGAAACGTGAGAGCCCGATAATGCAAATATATGACTTATACCATTAAAGTTATAACTACTATTTACTTCTTCATCTACATAATAAATCTCTCCAAGTACTAGAGCATATATATACTCATTATTCTTTATATTTTCAATTTTTTTATATACATAATTTTTTAATTTATAAAATATATTGTTATTTTGTTTTAAGAGCTTTAACTCATCTATTTTTAATATGTAATATATTTTATTGTTATACAAATATTTTTTATAATTAAATGTATTTGGTATCGTGTTGTTTTTAGGCTTGAGTAAGGAGCCTTTAACACTGATTTTATCACCTATTTTATATAAAGAAATAAAATTATCTTTCTCTTCTAAAGTTTTAAAGTAATAGTTTCCTATTAGTTTTTCCTTACCTTTTAATTGCACACTTAATTTATTACCATTAATTTTATATGATATTATTCTCAAATTAAAATCATTATTATTGCTACTGTAAATAGATGTATATTTGACATAATTAGTTGATAATAAAGCATATGAAGTAAATATTATAAATAAAATATAAAAAAATTTATCCTGTAGTAATAAGATTCTTAATTTTAAAATAAACTGATTCACCTATACCAGATACTTCCATTAAATTTTCAATATTTTCAAAGTTTCCATTTGTCTTTCTATATTCTATTATTGCTTTAGCTTTTGATTCCCCTATACCTGGCAAACTCATTAAGTCTTCTAGTGTTGCAGTATTTATATTTACAAATTCTGTTGTTTTTTCATCTTCATTACTTACCTCAGAATATTCTTTTTCAGTGCAGGCATCATTAATACTTTCTTCACAAATACAAGGTACTTCACCATTTTTATTTATAACTTCAAGTTTACTTGCAATTTCTTCTTCACTGTAAATAACTATAACCATTTCATCAAAGACTTTTTTACTTAAATTAATATATCTTGTATTTGCACCTTTAATTAATCCCCCAGCTGCTAATATAACATCGTTAACTCTGTCATTTAAATTCATCATATAAATACCCGGAGTTTTTACTTTTCCTTTTATGTCTACGTAAACATAATCAGTAGTACTTTCTTCTTGATTATCTTCTTCGACTATATCCACATATCCAATTTTCTCTTTAACATCCCCTTGATTTTTATTTTGATTGAAGATAAATGCTGAAATAATTCCAAATGCAATTACAATTCCAAAAATAGAAAAAAATTTTACCTTATGAGTTTCAATATATTTAAAGATATTATTTTTAATTTCCATATGCCTCCTTTCATATTTATTATAAGAAGAATTTTTTAAAAACTCTTTTTTAAAATAAAAAAATTGGAATTACCCAATTTTTTCTATTTTAATTCTAACATTTAAATCATTTATTTTTACTTCTTCTCCAGAGTTATCTTTAACAAATTCCAAGCATAGTGTTTCTTCTTTTATATACTCCCCATATTTAGAAATCATCTTATCTATTTCTTCATTTTCTTCTAAATATATTTTAATTCTATCACTAACTTCAAGTTCTTTTTCTTTTCTCATATTTTGGATTTTGCTGTTAAATTCACGAGCTAAACCTTCAAGCAATAATTCATCATTTAATTCAGTATTTAATATAATAACTTTGTTATTCAAATATGCAGAATTATATCCTTCTCTTGGAGTGATAAATCTAATTACCATGTCTTCATTTACTTCAAATGATTTACCATTTAAATTTAATATTAACCCACTGTTATATAATTTTTCTATATCTTCTTTAGATATATTTGTAAGTGCCTCCCCAAATTCTTTTAATGAAGAACCTAACACACTTCCAACCTTTTTAAAATTGGGTTTATATACTGTATGAATATATTTTCCCATATCACCCACATATTTAATATTCTTAACATTTAACTCTTCCATTATCAAACTATCAAGTTCTTTTATAATATTTTTATACTTTTCATCAATTATAACTTCAGAAAGTGGCTGTCTAATCTTTATTTTAGCTTCTTCTCTGATATTTCTTCCCATTGTGATAAATTCAATTACCAAATCCATTTTTTCTTCTATTTCCATGTCAATTTTAGAGCTTTCACTTACTGGATAATCTGCCAAATGAACAGACGCTTCATTAGTTAAATTCCTATATAATATTTCAGATAAAAATGGAGTGGTGGGCGCAATTAGCTTGGAGATGCCAACTAATACCTCATATGTAATCTGGTACACTGCTTTTTTACTTACAGTAAGTTCACTTTCCCAAAATCTTCTTCTATTACGCCTTATATACCAGTTTGATAAGTCTTCACAAACAAAATCCTGTATTAAATGAGTTACTTTATTTAAATCATATCGTTCATATTCTTCTGTCACTTTTTTAACCAAATTATTATATTTTGAAAGTAACCATTTATCTATTAATTCCAAATCTTTATAATCTACCTTATATTCTCTTGGGTCGATGTTATCAGTATTTGCATAAAGCTCAAAAAATGTATAAGTATTTTTAAGAGTATTGAAAAACTTTGATATTATTTCTTTTATTCCATCTTCATCAAACCTGGTCGGAAGCCATACAGGAGACACATATAATAAATACCATCTTGCAGCATCTGCTCCATAGGTATCAAATAAATCAAATGGATTTACACCATTCCCTCTGCTTTTGCTCATTTTAAATCCGTTTTTGTCAAGAATATGATCATTTACAAGTACGTTTTTAAATGGACTTTTATCCATTACAAAAGTGCTTATTGCAAGAAGGCTGTAAAACCACCCTCTTGTCTGATCTACTCCCTCACATATAAAATCCGCTGGAAACTGTGAATTAAACAATTCCTTATTTTCAAATGGGTAATGATATTGAGCGAAAGGCATAGAACCCGAATCAAACCAGCAGTCTATTACTTCGCTTACTCTATTCATTATCTTCCCACATTTAGGACACTTAATATGTATTTCATCTACATATGGTCTATGAAGTTCAATGTCATTGTTAATTTTTTCTATTGATTTTTGAATAAGTTCCGCTCTTGAACCAATAGCTTCAGAATATTCACAGGCTTCACATGTCCATATATTAAGTGGTGTCCCCCAGTATCTATTTCTGGATATTGCCCAATCCTGGATATCTTCAAGCCAGTTACCAAATCTTTTTTCACCTACAAAAGGAGGATACCAGTTTACAGTATTATTGTTTGTTACAAGTCTGTCCTTCAGCTCGGTCATTTTTATATACCAGCTAGGCTTTGCATAGTATAAAAGTGGAGTTTTGCATCTCCAGCAATGGGGATAATTATGAACTACCCTTTCTTTTTTAAATAATTTATCATTATTTTTTAAATATTGGATAATATCTGCATCTGCTTCCATTACAAATCTATCCTTGTATGGACCTTCTAAAAAGCATCCATTTTCACCTACAGGATTAACTACTGGCAAATCATATTTTTTACCTATATTATAGTCAGATTCTCCAAAAGCGGGGGCGATATGAACTAACCCCGTACCATCTTCCATAGTGACATAATTATCGCACACTACAAAAAATGCTTTCTTATCAACACTAATAAATGGAATTAATTGTTCATATTCCTTATATTCTAAATACTCACCTAAAAATCTATCCACTATTTCATAATCACTTGTGAATATTTTTTCTCTTAATTTTTCAGATATAATAAAATTGTGATTTCCAGACTTTATCTTAACATAATATTCCTTTGGATTAGCGCATACTGCAACATTAGATAATAAAGTCCAGGGAGTTGTAGTCCATACTAATAAATAGGTATCATCTTCATTTAAGAGCTTCATTGGGACATATACTGTGGTTACACTATCTTCTTCATATCCCTGAGCCACTTCATGAGAAGCAAGCCCTGTTCCGCACCTTGAGCAAAAAGGCATTATTTTATGTCCTTTATATATTAATCCTTCATCAAAAAAATTCTTTAATATATGCCATTCAGTTTCTATATAATTATTCTCAAATGTTACGTATGGATTTTTCATATCTATAAAATAACCCATCTCTCTTGTCATTTTTTCCCATTCAGTTTTATACTTCCAAACGCTTTCCTTGCATTTTTCATTGAACTTTCTAATTCCATATTTTTCTATTTCGGTTTTATCTTTTAACCCTAAAGATTTTTCAACTTCAATTTCAACAGGAAGTCCATGAGTATCCCACCCTGCTTTTCTTACAACCCTATAACCCTTCATAGTTTTATATTTACATATAGCATCTTTCAAATCTCTTGATATAACATGATGGATTCCAGGCAAATTATTAGCTGTTGGAGGTCCTTCAAAAAACACAAAGTTTTCTTTTCCTTCTCTATTTTCTATTGAAGCATTTAAAATATCTATCTTATCCCAGTATTTATTAACTTCATCTTCCTGCGCTTTAGTTTTAGTTTTCTCCAAACTTTTAAATTTCATAAAATCCTCCTCTTTTTATTAAAATAAAAACGCCCTTATAAAAGGACGATTTGTTATCGTGGTACCACCTTAGTTTATTCTCTAATCTGTAACGTAGATATACGATTCTTTCTACTTATTCAAAAGAATACATCAGAAGTGATATTGTACATAAACTATTACTTATTTTCACCAGACATAAGTTCTCTATAAATATCTTATATACACGTCTTCCTCATTTGTTTTAACTATAGTATATTATACTATTTTTTGATATTACAAGTCAATCAAATGTAATATTCTTTATATTTTCTGATTTAACTAGATTTATAATAAATTCATTTACTCTATTATAATCTACTTCTCCATCAGTTATTTTAATGCCTTTATATTTAGATATAGTCATATATACTTCTTCTATATTATCTTCATTATATTCTATTATTCCTAAATTTTTATATAAAATATCTTTATAATCTTTATTCAATTTTCTTAATATATGCATAGCAATTTTATCAAGAGGCAAAACATCTTCTTTTATAACACTCATACTTCCTAAATTAAGTGCCACTTCTTCACTATCAATCTTAGGCCATAATATTCCCGGTGTATCTATTAAATCAAATCTGTTATTTATTTTCTTAGAACTTATATTTCTAGTAATACCTGGCTTATTTTGAACTTCAGATACCCTTTTACCAGCAATTCTGTTAATTAAAGTGCTTTTACCTACATTTGGAACTCCTACCACTAAAACTTTGGCTATTTTAGGAAGTAATCCCTTATTTTTTCTTTTTTCATTTGTTTTAATCATTAAGTCACTCACAGTTTTTGTTATCTTTTTATAGTCATTAGAATTTTTAAAATCACAAGTAATTACATTATAGTTTAAATCTTCATAATATTTTATAAATTTATCAGTTTTAGTTTTATCACATAAATCATATTTACTAAAAACCATGATTTTCTTTTTATCTTTATTAAATTCTTCTATATCTTTATTGTGTGAACTAACTGGAATTCTGGCATCAACTATTTCTATAACGATATCTACCCTATTTAATAATTCATTTATTTCTCTTTTTGTTTTGACCATATGGCCTGGGTACCAGTTTATGTTCATTTTACTATTATCATATTTATTTTCATCCTCTGCTTTATTCTTTTTTCTTTGCTCCCTTTTTTGATATATATCCATAATTAATTAATCCTCCTTTACAAAAACAAATTGTAATTTGTATGACTATTTTTCTGAACAACCACTACATATACCACTATGTTGTGAAATAATGCTTTTGCATTTATCACACGACCATTTTTCTTTTTCTAAAACCATAAACTTGTCAATACCATTTTCTATGCAATATAGTCCGTTTTCTATAAGACTAACATTATATCTTTTATAACTTTTATCTAATGCTTTAATTAACTTACAGGAGAATCCATTACATTCAAAACAGTAATCAATATTCTTATTTTTAGCACATTCATTTATTTTCCTCTAATTTATTGCTTAATGATTTTGTTCTACTTTAATTTATATACGGTGTTTTTTGAACCGCCCTCTTTTAATATAATTCCTCTATCGGTCATTCCCTTTAATATAACACCTGTTGCTGATTTTTTAGTATTTAAAACTTTTTCTATATCTTCCCTATTGCCTTTTTTATTTTTAGTTAGATACTCTATAACTAAATCATATTCTTTCTTTGAAACTAATTTTGGTATTTTTAACAGGAAACTATTAGGAGCCACTTTTATTTCTGGTTGGGTAATCTCTTTATTATATAATTCTATAATTCTTGGAATCCCACTACCATAAGCCTCTACTAAACCTAATCTATGAAAAATACTAACAAGTTTTGGATTTCTTGTTTCATATCATTTATCCCCTTAAATTATTTTATCATTTAAAAAATAAAACTTCAATAAATTCTCCCATATTCTCCCGTTTTTACTCTTTTTCTGGTTTTTTTTGTTAATCTTAATTGTAGATTAAAATACAATCTATAGTGTTTTAGGTTTTACTACAACGTGACCCGATTTATTTCCCTCTTTGCAAGTTTATAAAATACATAACAATTCATTTTTATAATAGGCTTTTTTCTATATAGATTTTTCCCACAGCCTTCTTACTTTTATTCCCATCACTCCATATTTCTTTTGTTCTTCTTTTGAATAGTATTTTTCCATATCATTAGGATCTGCAATAGCATTTGCATCATATCCCATTGATACTTTATCGAAGTGTTTATAGAGTTCTTTAAAATTATCGAATATAAATAACTCCTCTATTTCAACTAGCAACCTTTCTTGAGTAGTTCTATTTATAAATTCAATTAAATCCTTTACTTTTAGTAATTTTCTTTTTTCATCGTTTAATCTTAATTCTATTGTTTTTGTACCTTCTTTAATAAGTTTGAATGGCTCACTATTCAAATTCATTTCATACTTCATAAATTTTCTCCTACAAAAGATATTTTTTATTAATTCTTCTTTAGCATTTAATTTACTTTACCACACCAAATTTTTTAAAAGGAAATAATATAAAATTCACTTTACCTTTTATATCGTTTTTATTTACATTACCGAAATATCTGCTATCTTTAGAATCATCCCTATTGTCTCCAAGTACAAAATATTCATTATTTTTGACTTCCATTTCAAAATCTTCTGTATCTTCAAATTTCATTGGAGTTTTAACAATAACAGAGTTCACATAAAGTTCATTATTTTTATATTCAATCCTTTCTCCAGGCAGTCCAATTATTCTTTTAATTAAAAGCTCTTTTTCGTATTCTAATACAACCATGTCAAATCTTTTTATTTCACTAGTCTTTAAACTTATTTTATTTAACAATACTATCTCTCCATTATATAATGTATCCTCCATAGAGTCTCCATTAACTTTAGCTGGAGTTATTATAAAACCTCTTATTAAAACAACTACTAATATAATAACTATATAGGGTAATAATTCTTTTAATTTATTCTTCATACAAATCCTCCTCATAATGAAAAATTAGGCCTAAACCTAATTTCTTTCTTTAATTTTAAACCCACCTATACTGCCTTTTAAGAAATTTAGTTTAGCTCTTCTAACCTTACCCTTCTTAACAACAGTAATTTTTTCAATTACTGGACTGTTTACTGGAAATATTCTATTAACTCCAACACTCCCTGATTTTTTTCTTACTGTAAAAGTTTCACTAACTCCGCCGCCTTTTCTAGCAGTTACTATTCCTTCATAGGCCTGAATTCTTTCTCTTTTACCTTCTTTGATTTTAACATCCACTCTAACTGTATCTCCAACTCTAAATTCTGGATTACCCGGTTTTAATTGGCGTTTGTTAATTTTTTCAATCAAATTCATCTCTTACCTTCCTTTCTTCTAACTTAATCTTACTTATAATCAGATATAAGAAGCGGATTAACGCTATAATGTTATCACAAAGTTATTTAATTTACAACCTTTTTCACTTATAACTTATCTTCCTTTGCTTTTATTTTCATACACACTTTCCATCATCATTTCTTTATATATCTGTCGCGAGTTAAATTTCCTTTGAAATTCTTCTTCAGTATATATTAATCTTTGTAAAAATGCCTTATATTCAGAAGATTTCATATGCTCTTTATATTTGTTGACTACAATACCTTTTAATCTTTGGACTTCTCCTAAAACTAAAGCTGTATCTTCATCCCCTGATTCGTTACCCTCTAACACCGATTCCATCTTTGAAACAATCTCAATTAATTTTTTATTAAGATTTTGTTTAATATATAGAATTTTCAATTCCTCATCCACTAGTAGAATTTTATTGGTTTTAAGAGGGTTGAGCTTACCAAATTTTATTTCAAGACCTTTCAAATCAAGTTCTGTAATAGAATTTATAGAATCACTTTTATTATCTAAAATATATTTCATAATTATTTCTCCATCAAATCTTTTCTATAAATTTCTGTTATTCTTTTTCTTTCTCTTTCTCTATATTCCTTTATCTTTTTATGATCCCCACTTAAGAGTATTTCCGGAACTTCCATTTTTTTAAATTTTCTGGGTTTTGTATATACAGGATAATCAAGTAAACTATTTGTAAATGATTCACTCTCTAAGCTACCCTTGTTTATAACTCCATCTATTAATCTAACTACTGAGTCTGTTATAGCCATTGCAGGTATTTCTCCCCCTGTAAGTATAAAGTCTCCAATACTTATTTCTTCATCTACAAAGTTTATAATTCTCTCATCAAAACCTTCATAATGACCACATATAATAATAATATGTTTGTTTTCTTTAAGTTCTAAAGCAATACTCTGATTAAAAGTTTTTCCTCGTGGAGTCATTAATATAACTTTGGAATTTCTTTTTTTTACACTTTTTAATGCATTATAAACAGGTTCACACATTAAAATCATACCAGAACCTCCTCCATATGCATAGTCATCTACTTGAGAGTTTTTATATGGAGTAAAGTCTCTTATATTAATTAAATTAATTGATACTAATCTTTTATCTATTGCTCTTTTTATAATACTCTCAGACAAAAAACCTTGAAACAGGTCAGGAAAAAGAGTTAAAATATCAATTTTCATATTATCACTCCCAATATTTATTTATTTTTTTGCCAAATATATTTTACAGGTCCCAACTTTCTTACTTTTTTAGCCTCTTTATAAACCTGCCCGCTATATCACCTAAACTTGCCGACATAGGCTTAACCAGTCCTTCAGTAATTTTCCTTGCTAATAAAAAGCGAACTGCAGCTTCTTGCTCTATTGTTAATTTTTTATCCATAATATCCTCCTTAGTCATATATTATAACAAACCATCAAGATTTTTCAATATAATTTTTTTATTTTTAATATCTATAGATTCAACAAAATTATCATTATAAGGTATTAATTTATTGTCAACTACAAATAATTTTCTATTGCTGTTAACCTCTATATTATCTATTTTTCCAATTATTTCGCCTTCATACACTGCATCTGAGCCTATTAAATCATCATCAAGATATTCATTTTCATTTAAATTGAGTGTATCTATATCGTAGTATACCTTCATTCCTTTAAATATGCTTACCTCATTTATTGAATTAAATCCTTCAAAAGTAACCATATCATAATTTTTATGCTTTCTGTAACTTTTTATTGTTAGTTCTCTTTTATTTTCTCCAACAAATAAGTGGTTATCTATTTTAAATATATTCTCCTTATATTCAAAATCACTTACTATTCTGACTTCTCCTTTAAGCCCATGAGTATTTACCAAAACTCCTATACACATTACTCTCATAGAACTCTCCAATTATAAAGTATTATCCCTGCTGATACTCCAACATTAAGACTTTCACAGTTATCACTCATTTCTATTAATACTTTTTCATCGCATAGATCAAGTATTTCTCTTCTTACTCCAGTGCCTTCATTTCCCAAAACCAGTGCATAAGAATTAGGTTTATCTATATCACTTAATAATTTACTTCCTTTTAAATCTGTTCCATATATTTTAATATTATTACTTTTTAATTTTTTAATAATGTTTGTTAACTCACTTTCAACTATATTGATTTTAAATATCATACCTTGAGAAGCTCTAATGACTTTATCATTGTATATATTGACTGAACTTTCACTAACTATTATTGAATCAACTCCAAAAGCTACACACGATCTAATAATAGTTCCAAGGTTTCCAGGGTCATTTATATTATCTAAAATCAAAATTCTGTTTCCATAATTATTATCATATTCTTTTATTTTGCAAACAGCCATTATGTACTGGGGTGTTTCTAATAAACTTATATATTTTAGTACTTTTTCATTAACATATATTTTGGGCAAATCAGTATTATAATTTTTACCTCCCAATATAATTATTTCTTTGACATATCCACTTTTAATGGCCTCTTCTACTAAATGTTCGCCCTCTACAATAAATTCATTGTATTCTTTAATGAATTTAATATTTCTTATCTTGCGATAATATTTGCTTTTATCATTTTCAGTAGATTCTATTACCATTTTACTCCTCCTTTAATACTTTTCTATTTTCTTTGTAATTCGGTTTATATTTCCTTACATAATCCCAAAACTTTTTAGAATGATTGAATTCAATTAAATGGCATAATTCATGAACTATAACATAATCAATCTCATCAATACCATATTTTATTAAATTAAAATTAAGCATCACTATATTTCCAGCTTTTTTACAATATCCCCATTTTGCTTTCATATTTCTTATTTTTAAAACTGGAAAAGGAATTCTTTCTTCAAATTTATCATAGTTGAATTTTAATCTTTCAGTAAATATTTTTAAAGCTTCTTTCTTTAAAAAATTATTCAACTTCTTTTTATCATCTATATATATTTTATTATCATCTATTACTATTTTTTTGATAGAATTACAAATAACTATATTATATTCATTACCTAAGTAATAAAATGATTCTTCCTTTTTATTCTTCTTCTTTTGCCTTTTAATCATTTCCATTACATCAGATTCATTATTTGTAATAAATTTTATTATCTCATTTGAGGGCATTAAATAATTAGTAGTTATATTTATTTCTAAATTGCTTTTAACTCTCAAATATGTATTTTTATTATTCTTTTTAATTATATTAACTTTGTATGCTTCATCATCTATAACTACTTCCATAATTACCTCAATTTAATTATATATTAATAAGAATTCAAAAACAAGGAGCAGAAAAAAACTCGACTTAGCGAGTTTAATCTTAAAATCAATATGTCAATCACTCCGCTACAAGATAGTCGGAGCTTGAAATGGAATCATTAAAAATCAATGCGTTCATCATGTTTATAAAGTGATTCATATTTATCTTTTCCTTGATTTTTAACATATTCTCTAATTGATTTCTCTGTACCATTCTTACTAACACTCACTATCCAATATCCATCACTCCAAAATTCACCTCCCCAAAGTTTTCTTTTTACTTCAGGGTTCATCTTGAAAATTATATTTGCTGTTTTTACTTTTATTAATTTTACATATTGGCTCACAGAATAACTTGGAGTGGTTTGTATCAAAAAATGTACATGATTTACATCTGTTCCTATTTCTATGAATTCTATATCACTTCTTTCTGATATTTCCATGCATACATTCACTAATGTGTTTGTGACTTCTTTTGTCAGTACATCTCTCCTATACTTAACTGTACATACTAAATGGTACAGCAACATTGATTTATGATGCGATTTGCTAATATATTTACTCATGTTTGCTCCTCGCATGTATTATATCAATTTATATTCCACACAACAAGATTGTGGGGCTTTATACCCTAGATTTAATTCTTCGAAACTTCGTAACTCCAATTAAATCGTGTAAACCTCTTCATAGTCATTTTCCCTACTTTATTTTGACACAATATATTTTTTAGTTAATGTTTGTGTTTGTATTTTTCTATAAATCATTGCTGAATCTGGTGATTTTGTATCACCTAATGCTAATTCTTTTACACTCGGAAAAGTATGGAACTCACTGTTATAATCTTTAAATAATTTCATAGTAACTGGCAAATTATATATTGGTGTAATATCTCTTATTGTTCCAAATAAATACATAACTAGCATTGTACCATAAATATTTAAATGCTCTACCAATTTTTTAACAAGATTTTTATATTTTAAAAGTTCTTCTTGATTACTTGCATATTGGCCTACATTTGATAAATTAATATTATCATAATAACCCCATTCATTATATTTGTAAATATCTGATTCAATAAAATCAATATTTAAATTTTTTATTACTTCTTTTGTTTTAAGATAGGAATCATCATTGTGTAAATATAAGTTCATTTTTTGAATTATAGGGGAACAGCGCTCATCATCGCTTAAAAATAAATGTTTTTTAATATGACCACCACTATATTTATCAAATATTTCACTCCAGAAAAAATATGAATCATTATCATGTTCTTTTAAAAACGGTACTATTTTTTTAAATGATTCTTGATTGAATGCATTTTCGTTTTTAGCTCTTTTATAATTAAAATTACAAAAGAAATATAAATATTCGCTTCTACTTAAAGCCATTAATCCCGCTTTTTTGAGATGAAAATATTCTTTTACAAAAGGGTTAATATCAATTATAGTTTGTTTCATACTACCTAAGTAAGCGGCATTAATGGTCTGGTCACATGAAGAACCAACAGTTAAAAAAGATTTATCAAAAAAATCAAATAATGGCATCCAACCAGCTAAGTTTTCTGTTGTAAAAGGATATATTTTTAAAAAGTTTTGATGTTCGTCAACATAATTTTCTCTACATATATCTATAGCCAATTTTAATTTATCATTTTTTGACATTATTATACTACCCACTTTCGCATCTAATTGCTGTTTTTGATTTTATTTCTAAATTTGCAGGAATTATTATTGTGTTTAAATTACTAAATATTCTTAATAGTTCCGATTTTAAAAGTTCTTTTGTAGCTTTAAGATTTCCTTCTTTTATAATTTCTTTTGCAACACTTGTAACATTTTGTTTTCTAATACTGATATTGTCCCATTAAGTGATACTTCAATAAAACCATAGTCATTTTCATTGAACTCTACTGTATCATCTTTTTTCCCGAAATTATTTGCTAAACAATCTAATATTAATCTTAAATTATTTTTATCTTTATTTATATGCTCATCATCTAAGTTTATCTCTATATCCCAACAAGTAGATAAAACATAATCAATAAATAATGCTTTACATATAAGTTGTTTATCTTCCCCAAAATGTATAGCCATAAGTTCTACAACTTCTACTATGTTATCTTTACTCATTTCTTTCTTATCAATTTCGTTTTCCATAAATCTTGCGGTTTCTAAAACTTTTTCTCCTACAAAACCATGTGGATCTATTGCTTTTCTTCCGCTACTTGAAGTCAATATATTACTATGGTGTAAATCTGCATGTAATAAATATTTAGGTAAATAGCTATTTTCTATTTCTTTATACAATTTATCAGCAAAAGTAATCATTTCTTTTAAAGGTTTATATTTTTCTTCTTGCTCATTAGCTTGTTTAATTGACCTATCTAATATTTCTCTATATGTAGGTAATTGTAGTAGTTCTGTTACTTTTTCATTTAGATTTAGGGCAACATCACAAAATGCTTTAATTCTTTCTTCTCGACTTTCAACATTATGTAAAGTTTCACCTGGAATTAATCTTTCCAAAATCATAATTCCATCTTCTTTATTGCTATAATAACATTGACAAGCGCCTTTGCCTTTGAAGTTTTCTAATGCAATTGTTTCTCTTACTAATAATTCAAAATCTGGAAGTCCAATTTTCAATATTACTTTTCCAAATTCTTCACACTCTGCAAATAATACTATATTGAAAGTTAAATCATTTAGAACTTCTACATTTGTCAAATTAAATTTTCTAATATATTTTTCTATCATTATTGGAAAATTGTTTAACCAATTTTGTCCTTTTGTACCAAACATAGATATTATTCCGTTTTTATAGTTTTCTTGTAAATCTATCATAAATAAATTACCTCCTATCTTTATAAGCGAAGAACTAGAATTTGATTTCTAGTTCTCATCTTTTTTAGTCATTTTTAGAATATAAGCTTTAGTATCATCAGATACATTATTCATGGTTTGTTCATCTAAAATATTTAGTCCAAAACTATTATTTAATTCAGTAACATAATCACCCTCTAAAACATCTGGGCAAACCAATGACATATAAAGAAGTATATGTTGCATATATTGATATTTGTATTTTTCAAGAATTCCAAGTTTTCCCCAATCAACAACAGTATCTTTTATTGTATTGAAAATTGCTTTTAGTCTGTTTTTACCATCAATTTTTCCACAAGTGGATTCTGGGTTCTCAATATTATATTGATAAAGAGTGTCTGGGATTACTCGCATTTTTTTTGCTCTTGGAAGAACTTTATATGCAAAATTACCATCTTCAAAGAAACCCAAATCCGAAAAACGTATATCCTCCAATAATTCTTTTTTGTATAACTTACTCCAACATACTACAAAAGTATAAAACTCTTTATGTTCAAACAATGCATCTAAACAATTTCCCTCATAATCAAGTGGTTCAGTATTTGCTTCTGTTTTATATTGCCAATAAGTACTTGGTAAGAAATTGAAGTTAAGAATATCTGCATTAGCTTTTTTTGCTTCTTCATAAGTCTTTTCATAAGTATTGGGCTCGATTTTGTCATCAGCATCTACTAATGATATGTACTCAATATTTGGAAGATTATCATAGATATAATCTAATCCGGTATTTCTTGACATACCTGCACCTTTGTTTACTTCGTGAGTGATAACTACCACACGATTATCTTTTTTAGCATATTCATCCAAAATCTCTGCACAACTATCTGAAGAAGCATCATTTACGCATATAACTTTGATGTATTTAAATGTTTGATTAAGCAAGCTATCAAGCCCACCTCTTAAAAATTTTTCTGCGTTGTAAATTGGCATTACTACTGCAATTTTTTCTTCCATTGAAACATTCCTCCATTTCAAATAGTTATATTAGCATTTTTCTTAATTTTGTCAATACAAATGCCAAAATTTTTATAAAAGATCTAAAAAAAATAGTCATTTTGACCACTTTTATACTTATTTTATTCACTTTTAATCTTGAAAGTAATCATCTCAATGTTTTCGTTTGTTTTGACAATTTGGTTCTAAAACAAGAGTTTTAGTAGCAACTTTCTCTGAAAATAATTCATCATGTTCAACAAAAATCATTGTAGGACAATAATTTAAAATGACATCTTCAATTTGAATTCGTGATAAAACATCAATATAGTTTAGTGGTTCATCCCATATGTATAAATCTGCTTGCTCGCATAAACTTTTTGCTATTAAAACCTTTTTCTTTTGTCCCTCACTATAATTTTCTATATTCTTCTCAAATTGAATTCTTGGAAAATCTAATTTTCTTAAAATAGATTTAAAAAGACTTTCATCAATATTATTATCTTTTGCAAAATCTGTAAGGTTTCCTTTTAAATATGAAGTATCTTGTGATACATAGGAAACTGTAAGATTGTTTGCTACATATAAACTACCTTCATATTCAAGATTTTGACCTAGAATTAATTTTATAATACTTGACTTCCCACAACCATTATTTCCTTTTAATTGTAGTCTATCGCCATTTTCAACCTCAAAACTCACATTTTCAAAAACTCGATTCTCTCCATAAAATATAGATAAATTTGAAACTTCAATTATTCTATTAGTTCGATGAGTTAATGGACTTAATTTTAATTCTTCTGCAGTTTCAATGTTTTTTAAAAGTTTTGATTTATCTTCAACTGCTTTTTCTCTACGGATTTGTGTATTCTTTGCACGTTGTGCCATTTTTGCAGCTTTAGCCCCAATAAATCCTTTATCAACTCTATTATCACTTTGACCTGTATCACGAAATTTTGAAGCTTCAATTTGGTGTGACCAAGCTGTAGATTGTCTTGAGGATTTTTCTAATCTCGAAATATCTCTTTTTAGCTTTTTATTTTCGCTCAACTCAAAATTGTCTTGTCTTTCTTTGTTTTCCCACCAGGAAGAAAAATTGCCTTGTTGAATTTCTATATTTGCACGGTTAATAGATAATATATGGTCAACACAAGTATCAAGAAAGATTCTGTCGTGTGAAACTAAAATAAAGCTACGTTTGCTTTTTAAATATTTTGCAACTGCTACACGAGAATCTACATCCAAATGATTTGTGGGTTCATCTATAAGTAAAAAATTATTTTCTCTCAAAAACATGATTGCCAGTAAAACTTTGGTTTGTTCTCCCTTACTTAATGTTTCAAAAGGTCTTGCTAATATATCATCTGGATCCATTTCTAAAAGTGAAACTTCACGTTCCAATTTCCATTGTTCATATTCTTCATAATCCGAGTTAATTTCAGAAGCTATCTCAAGTGCATTTTTACTTTTGTCTTTAACTTCATAAGGGAAATAATCAAAATTAACATTTGAAGTAATATTGCCACTATATTCATATTTACCCATTAAAAGATTTAAAAAAGTAGTTTTACCTCTACCATTACGGCCAATAAATCCAAGTTTCCAGTTTGTATCAATTGAAAAAGAAACATTATCAAAGATATTATCATAACTCCCATCATAACGAAAAGATAAATTCGAAACATTAATTACAGACATGAAATCACCCTCAACTAATAATATTATATCTTTATTTCTAATAGATTTTAGATGTAGAAAGATAGTTTATTTTTTTTGAAATAATTTTGAAATTTCGCCTATACTTTAACACTTTTAAGCCATAAAGTCAATAATTCATATTGACTTCAAAAAATAACATTGAAAATTAATCATTGCCTCAAAATAAATTATGTTGAAAATCACAATTCATGTTGAAGCAGAAAAAAACTCACATAAGTGAGTTATTTAACTTTTTAAACGGGAACCTCATTTTCCAATTCCACCTCAGATACATCTATATTATAGACTTCTATATATTCAGCTTTATATGGTGGGGTTTCACTCGAATCCTCTTCCGGATCATTTCCCCAGTATACTTCTACAGTTGCATTTGTTTGTGAATCAACTTCCTGATAGTAGTAGAAATAATATTCTCCATTTGCATACTCTTCATCGGTACTGTCAAGAAGATCTCTTCCTTCTAATAAAGGATCTTCACCTTTATAGTAATATTGGTCTTCTTCTAATGTTTCACTTTCATCTGTAGCGTATACCTTGATTTTCATTTTAGCAATATTTTCTGGAGTAATTCCCTCAGGTGCATTAAATCTTAATGCAATAATATGATTATACTGCTCTGCGATAGATATATTATCAGCAATTTCATCACTTTCTAATTCTTCTACCTCTCCAGTTATTTTTACATCATATGTTGGGCTTTCTGTTTGATTTTCACTTAATGTTACTTCAACTGTATAAGTATCTGCATCATTAGATTTTTCTTCATCCAAATAAAGTTCTTCTTCTGCGGGTATTCTTTCTACATTCTGCCTGTAAATAGGTATATAGTAATATATGTTTTCTTCTTTATCATAATATTCTAACCATTCTCTAAATCTATATCCTGCAACTTTTGGAGCAGATTCATCAACTCTATCTGATAGTTTCAACACTTCCTGAGTTTTACCTATTTGATTTCCATCTCCGTCTAGATAAGCCACTTTTAACACTTCGGATGTCGCTACTGTTTTACTGGTAACTTTTTCTGCTGACTCTTCTTCCTCTTCCTCTTCTTCAGGAATTTTTACATCAATTTTATTATCATCTTCTTTGCCGTTGTTTTCTGCTTTTTCATTAAATAAGAAAATAGATGCAAATATTAATCCTAATACTGCAATTATTGCAATAATAATTAAAATAATTGATTTTCTATTATCCTCTTCTTCGATGAAATCATCTTCCTTGGATGAAATCGGCTTTTTAAATTCTTTCTTTGGTTTTTCCATATTCAAACCCTCCCTTAATTTTATTTGTAGTATCACGTACTACTCTATAAATAAATTATAGTTAAGGTTTGTATAAAAATCAACTATTTTTGTAAAGAAAACGTAAAAA
>CAZBKY010000003.1:0-41312 GCA_964492595.1 uncultured Muribaculaceae bacterium | reverse complement strand
TGATGAAGTATTTTCTAAGTTAGATAAATCTGTTAATAATCATATATTTTTTGAAAGAGCGATATATGATGCTTATTCACTTATGATAGATATATTAATTAAAGCAAAAGAAGAGATAATAATTATTGACAATTAAGTTGGAAAAAAATTATTTGATTTAATAAAAGATATAAAAGTAAATATAAAAATATACAGTAAAGAAATTGATAAAGAAGCAGTTAATAAATATAATAAGCAATACAGTAATATAGAAGTAATCAAAAGTGACTCTTTTCATGACAGATTTATAATTCTTGATAGAAAAACCTTATATCACTCGGGTTCTTCTTTCAAAGATTTAGGTAAGAGATGTTTTGCAATAAATTTAATTGGAGATAGTGATATATTAAATAATTTACTTAATTATTTGAATGATAAATTCTAATATTTAATCCATAAAAAAACATAATGGCTGTTTACACTTTTTAAAAATCTAATATTTCTATTACTTCCGGAGCATCAATAGTAATTTCTTTTTCAAGTGTGTCTTCATCCTTTTTATTATTTAAATTAGACAAAGCTAAATTTGCTTTTAAATTAAATTCACTATAATTTGTTAAATCATTTTCAAGATCTATTATTTTTAATATCTCTTCAAATGAAGTTTTACCCTCAACAACTTTCTCTAAACCATCTTGCAATAAAGTAATAACATCACCAGTATAGACTAATTTTCTTAATTCAGTTTTAGGCAAAGAATTAATTATAGCATCTTTAATCTGGTCACTTATTCTAAGCACTTCAAGTATAGCAAGTCTTCCTCTATATCCATGAGAACATAAAGGACATCCCGCTGGATTTGGATGATAAATTTCATTTATGCTAGTCCCTAAAACCTTCATAAAAACCTCCTTTTCATAAGGAGTAGTCATAGATTTTATAGAACATTTCGGACATATTTTTCTTGCAAGTCTTTGAGATATAATACCCGTTAAGGCACTACCCAATAAATATCTTTCTATATCCATATCGGTTAATCTTTCAATTGTGTTTAAAGAATTGTTAGTATGAATAGTAGACAAAACTAAATGCCCGGTAATACTTGCCCTTACAGCCATTCTTGCGGTTTCTGCATCACGAATTTCCCCAATCATTATAATATTAGGATCTTGTCTTAAAACACTTCTTAAAACTTGTTCGAATGTAAGACCAATCTCAGACATAACCTGTACTTGATTTATACCTTTAATATCCATTTCAATAGGATCTTCAACAGTTATAATATTTACATTTTCAGTATTTAATTTTTGAAGTATTGAATAGACTGTTGTACTTTTTCCAGTACCTGTCGCACCAGTAACCAGTATAATTCCATTTGGGACTTTTATCATTTTATTTATTTTTTCTAAACTTTTTTCGCTGAATCCAAGAGTTTCCAATCCTTTTAAACTTTGAGAATAATCAAGTATACGAACAACTATTTTTTCTCCATTATTAGTTGGTAATGCAGAAACACGAAGATCCAGCATATTCTCTCCAATTTTCCCCTTAATAGCTCCATCCTGAGGAAGTCTTGTTTCCATAATATTCATGCCAGCTATCATTTTTAAACGACTTATCATATTTTTTTGATATTTTTTTTGTATAATACCATAGTCAAATAATTCACCATCAACTCTTATTCTTAAACGTAAGTTTTCCTTTGTGGGATCAAAATGAATATCTGAAGCATTTTTATTAACCGCATCCATTATTATTTCATTTGCAATTTCAACAATAGGAATCTTTTCAAAATCAAATTGCTTCATACTTAAATTGTCCCTTCTTATTCTATATATTATTATATATTATTATAAATATTATTTCAATATGCTTTCGTTTTACTTTTAATCATGATATAATTTTATTGAAAAAAGGTTGGTGAAAAGATGAAAAAAGGTTTTACATTAATTGAAATCCTTATAACTATCACATTAATCGGAGCACTCCTTGCTTTAACAGTTATTTCAATTATGAAAATAAGAGCTAACATGCTTGAGAAGCTTTATGAAAATAAAATCGTATATATTGAAGAGGGGGCTAAAGAATGGGGAAATGATAATCTGAATCTACTAAATGAAAATACTTGCAAATGTATTAGAGTTAGTTTTTTAATTGAAGAGGGATATATTACTGGCGATAAAAATAATAGAAATTCTTTGGAAAATCCTCTGGATAATACACAACTCGATAATAATTACATATGTGTTAAATATATTTCAGAAATTATTTCGTATGAGAGTTCAGGAGTGTTTAATGCAGGGGTAAATACAGCATATAAAGGCAGTACTTGCTCAGAAGAATAGAGGATAATATGAAATTGAAAAATAATTATTTTTATACAATAAAAGAGAGTATAAAAGATGAAGACAGCATAAGTGGAAATTTGCTTACCAGAAGTGCAATGATAAGAAAAACCTCCTCAGGAGTTTACATGTTTTTACCTTTAGGATACAAAGTCTTGGAAAATATTAAAAAAATAATAAGAGAAGAGATGAATGCCAAAGGTGCGAAAGAATTACTGATGCCCTCTTTAATCCAGGAGGATGTTTATATTCAAAGTGGAAGAAGAGAAAAATTTGGAAAAGATATGTTTTCCTTTAAAGATAGATTTGATAAAAATTACTGTTTAGGCCCAACTCATGAAGAATTATTTACTCAAGCAGCTTCTTTTCATATAAAAAGTTATAAGGATTTACATTTTAATATTTATCAATTTGGAGATAAATTCAGAGATGAACCAAGACCCAGGGGCGGGTTGATTAGGGCAAGAGAATTTATAATGAAAGATGCTTATTCTTTTGACAGAGATGAACTTGGTTTAGATTTAAGCTATAAAAATATGTATGAAGCCTATAAAAATATTCTAAAAAGAATGAAAATCAGATATATAGTAGTTGAATCAGATACAGGGGCGATGGGAGGCTTATTATCAGAGGAATTTCAAGCCATAACGCCTATTGGTGAAGATAAACTTGTATTTTGTACCAAATGCTCATACACATCAAATATTGATATTGCTTATTCTAAAAGTGACATAAAAGAAAGTGTTGAAAAAGAGGAAAATATTGAAGAAGTTTATACTCCCGATATGAAAAAGATTAATGAAGTATCATCTTTTATGAATACATACCCCGATAAATTTATAAAAACTTTGGTGTATAAAGCAGACAATGATTTCATCCTAGCATTAATTTTAGGAAATGATGAATTAAACGAAATAAAGTTAAAAAAAGTTGTTAAATGTAATACAGTTGAAATTGCAAATGAAGATGATATAAAAAAGTTGGGACTTATTAAAGGTTTTATAGGCCCGGTTTCATCCAAACTTAAAATATATGCAGATAATAAAATAAAATATATAAAAAATGGTGTTGCTGGCGCAAATAAAGATAACTTTCATTTGAAAAATATTAATTTAAAAGATTTTAATGTAGCTAAATTTGCTGATTTAGTTTTTGTTAAAGAAGGAGATAAATGTCCGATATGTGGAGAAGAATTATCATTTGAAAAAGGTATTGAAGTAGGAAATATATTTAAACTAGGAACTAAATATAGCGAAAAACTAAATTTGAAATACACCGATGAGACAGGAAAATTAAACCCTGTATATATGGGCTGCTATGGAATAGGACTTGGCAGATGTATCGCAGCAATCGTTGAGGAGCACCATGATGAAAAAGGCATAATCTGGCCTTATGAGATCGCACCTTATAAAGTGGGCATTGTAGTTATTAATTCTAAGAATGAAGAAGAGCTGAATATTGGATATGAACTTTATGATAAACTTAATGCTCTTGGTATTGAAGCATTAATTGATGACAGAGATGAAAGAGCCGGAATAAAATTTAATGATATGGACTTAATAGGGCTTCCAATTAGAATAATTATTGGAAGTAAAATAAATGAAGGCATAGTTGAATATAAAAATAGAAACAGCAATGAATCCTATAATTTAACTGTAAGTGAATGTATAGAAAAAATAAAAGAAAAATCTAGTGAATATGGTGAATATAGTGAATAAAGATATTGAATTTAAAACATTAGAAGAATTATATAAAAGATTAAAACCCGCTTTATATTCTAAAAAAATTGAGCTTAAAAGAAGAGGAAAAGACTATATAAAAGAAGAAGATATATGGAATTATTTGCTTGAAAACACCTGGAATACTAAAAAAAATCTTTCTTTAGCAGAAATGACAAGTGATATATTAAATTTAGAAGATAATTTGATTACATCATATGTTATGAATATCTTAAAAACTACACAAAGGGAAGTACAGATTAAGGATGATGATTTATTATGAGAAAAAGTGTTAAATTTATAATTGTTCTATCAGTATTATTAATATCTACTGTAATACTTTTTATTCCTACAATTAAAAGTATTAAATTTGGTCTTGATCTTCAGGGAGGTTTTGAAATACTTTATAAAATCTTCCCATTAAACACTGATGATAAAATTCTTACTGAAGAGGATTTAAACAACACTTATAAAGCAATTGTAAATAGAATAGATACTTTGGGAGTTAGTGAACCCGTTATTACTATTGAGGGTAAAAACACTCTTAGAATACAACTCCCCGGAGTTAAAGATGCCACTGAAGCAAAGGAAATGATTAGCACTATTGGACTGTTGTCATTTAGAGATACAAACGATAATCTTTTAATGACTTCAGAAATACTTGGTAAAAATGGAGCATCTGTTGATACAAATCCACAGACTTTAAAACCGATTGTAAAATTGAATATCAAAGATACTTCACAATTTTATAAAGTAACTAAATCTATAAGTAAAACATCAGATAATAGAATAGTAATATGGCTGGATTTTGATGAAAGCGAGAACAGTTTTACAAACGAGGCTTCAACTTGCGGTAATGAAAGTAATAGCAAATGTTTATCAGCCGCTTATGTAGAAGAAGGATTAAACAGTTCAGAGGTTATAATTCAAGGAAACTTTACTAAAGAAAAAGTAGAAAGACTAGTGGATTTAATAAATTCAGGAAGCCTGCCCACTAGACTTAGTGAATATTCAACCCCACATTCAGTATCTGCATCTTTTGGGCATAAAACTATTGAAAAATGCGGTATCGCAGGTTTAATTACAATTGGTATTATATCTCTTATCTTGATATATAAATACAGGTTTTGCGGTTTAATAACCAGTGTATCACTGATTATATATTCTCTTTTAACGTTCCTTATATTTAATGGAATAGGTGGTGTGCTTACACTCCCTGGTATAGCTGCATTAATTCTTGGTATTGGTATGGCAATCGATTCATCAATTATATCAATTGAGAGAATAAAGGATGTTTATAATAAAGATTTGAAAGAAGCTGTAAAAAAAGGAAGCAAGATGAGTTTATCTGCAATAATAGATGCTAATATTACTACATTTATAGTTGCATTAATTTTATATATATTTGGAGAAAGCACAATTAGAGGTTTTGCAACTATGCTTATAGTATCAATTATCGTAACTGTTATATCAATGGTTATAATTAATGCATCTTTAATTAAAAAAGCCGCATCATCTGGTATATTTAAAGATAAGCCATCATCATTTTTTGGTAGAATGATAAAAAAACCAAATTATGATTATGTAAAAATAAACAAATATGCCCTAGGAGCATTTATATTAATACTATTAACAGGACTTGCTTTTACATTTATAAATAAAATTAACTTTGGAGTGGATTTTACTGGTGGGACAAGTATAAATATGATAAGTGATAAAAAAATAGAATATGAGAAAATATTACCTATTTTGGAAAATTATGATATAGAAGAGTATTCTAATTATGCGGGAAGTACTAAAGAAGGATATATTAAATTAAACAAAATATTAACTGAAAAAGATACCGAGATTATAACTCAGGAATTTAATAATTTAGGAATAAATACTTCAATAAATGAAATAAGTACTATGGTAGTTAAAAATTTAACTAAAAATGCCATTTACAGCCTTTTATTATCATTTATTGCAATAATCATTTATGTTGCAATTAGGTTTAACTTTAATTTTGGAATATCTGGTATCGCAGCTTTATTTCATGATGTTTTAATGATTATGATAATATTTATAATATTCAAAATAGAATTTAATTTTATAGTAGTCGCGGCTTTGCTTACAATTATTGGATACTCTATAAATGACACTATAGTTGTATTTGATAGAATAAGAGAAAATAAAAAACTGATGTTTAATAATAAAATAAAAGATGAAGAAGATTTAAAAATTTTGATGAATGAAAGTATGAATGATGTACTATCAAGAAATATATTTACTACAATTACTACTATAATATCAGTACTCACATTAATTTTCATGGGAGTTAATGGGATATATACATTTAATATTGCCATTTTAATAGGATTAATTGGAGGGTGTATTTCTACAATCATTTTCGCACCTAATCTATGGAGAATATTAGAAATTAAAAATATTGGAAAGAAGAAAGAAGATAAAAAGGGAAGTAAAGAATTGGAAGAATTAAATATTAAGGGAATAAATTCATAAAGGAGTGGTTTTCTTTGAAAAATTCAAACATAATTTCATATAATGACTTAGTAAACTCATTAAAAACATACATGGATGAAGGGGCTTTAAATTTAATTGATAAATATTATAAATCCTCTCTTAAGATTTATGAAAATATGAAAAGAGAAACAGGGGAGGATTATATTCATCATCCTATCACAGTAGCTTACATTTTATCAGAATTAAAAATGGATCCTGCAACTATTGGCTCTGCATTACTTCATGAAGCGATTATACTTGAAAAAATGACATTTGAAGAAATAGAAAATTGTTTTGGAGAAGAAATTGCTGTAATTTTACAGAGCTATTCAAAAATAAGCAGTTTAAAAAGAACATTTAATAAAGGCAATAATGCACAAAGGTATAGAAGGATTATTGTGGGTTTATCAGAAAATCCCAAAGCACTTTTTATAACATTTGCAAATCGTCTTCATAATATAAAAACAATTTATGTTCATAGTAGTGAGCATCAAAAAGAAATAATTGATGAAACAATGAATATTTTAGTACCTATTGCTCATAGACTAGGTGTCAAAAAAATAATGAGTGAACTAGAGGATTTTTGCTTAAAATACACATATCCAGAAGAATATGCAGAAATATTAAACAAAATTAATACTTCAAAAAATGAGCTCGAAAAAGATTTAAATTCTATGAAGATGGAATTTATAGAAATATTAAATTCACATAATATAAAATTTGATATAACAAGTAGAGTAAAAAGTGTTAGAGGAATATTTAATAAAATTCATGCAGGAAAAAAATGGGAAGACATTTATGATTTACTTGGAATAAGAATACTTGTTAATAAAATAGAAGAGTGTTATCTGGTTATTGGACTGATTCATTCAAAATATCGTTTTATTCCCAAAAGATTTAAAGATTTTATTGCTAATCCGAAATCAAATATGTATCAGAGTTTGCATACTACTGTTTTTGGCATAAATAGTAGAATATATGAATTTCAAGTAAGAACTTATGATATGAATGCAATCGCAGAAACTGGAGTAGCATCGCACTGGTCATATAAAGAAAAATCAGATGGAAAAGTAAAAAATAATATGGAAATGAGACTCGAGTCTTTTAGAGCTTTAATTGAATCTAAAGATATAAATGACAGTGTAGATTTTTTTAAAAATATAAATAACGAATTAAAAGCAGGAGAGATTTATGTATTTACTCCTCTTGGTGATGTTATTGAACTGCCTTCAGGCTCAACTCCAATAGATTTTGCCTACAAAATACATTCAGAGGTTGGTAATAGTGTTGCAAGTGTTTTAGTTAATAATAAAATAGTTAAACTAGATTATAAGCTTGAAGATGGGGATATAGTAAAAATAAATACTAAAAAAGGAGCCTCTCCAAGTAAAAATTGGTTGAAATTTGTTAAAACAGAACAGGCAAGAGGAAGAATAAGATCATATTTTTATAAAAAAGAAAAAGATAAAATGATTGCTTCAGGCAAATGTATGCTTGAAAATGAGATTAAAAAAAGAAATCTTAATATAGAGGTTATTTTAAAAGATAAAAACATAAATGAATTATTAAAAGAATTAAAGTTAGAAAATATTGATGACTTATATTTTAATATTTCAGTTTTAAAATATTTTCCTTCAACTATTTTAAACAAAATCATTCCAAAGAAAGAAAAAACTAAAGTATTAAAAGATACAAAAAGTTCTCCTTCAAACAACATTCTTGTAAATGGAAAATCAAACATACCTTCTTCTATTGCTTCTTGTTGTAATCCCACCCATGGAGAGGAAATAGTGGGTTATGTTACAAAAAGCAGCGGGATAATGGTCCATTCAAAGAACTGCCAAAATATAAATTTAAATGATAAAAGAATTATTGATATAAGATGGAATGAAAAACATAATAAAAAATAGAAAATAAACTGAAATATATATACTGTCAATTAGTAAAAATAGAAAGGCAAATTTGATATGAAATTATTAATTCAAAGGAGTTTAGAAAGTAATGTTTCTGTGAGAAGTCACATAACTGGAAAAATAAATAAAGGTTTAGTGGTTTTTGTTGGTTTTACTTCTACAGATGATGAAAAAACAGTGGATAAAATGATTGATAAACTTATAAACCTGCGAGTTTTCAGTGATAATAACGGACTGATGAATTTAAGTTTATTAGATATAAAAGGAGAAATACTTAGTATAAGTCAATTTACCTTATATGCCAATACCGCAAAGGGGCGAAGACCATCTTTTTCTACTGCAATGAGACAGGAAGATGCTAATGAGCTTTATGAATATTTTAATAAAAATTTAACTTTGTTCGGAATAAAAATAGAAAAAGGTGTTTTTGGTGCTGATATGAAAGTTAAGATAACAAATGATGGACCTGTAACAATTTTGCTAGATAGTGTAGTGTGTTAAATTGACATAATATTCTTTTTTTTATATAATTAAAAAGTAAATTAAGATAATTTTTAAGGTTGATATGGAAATAGAAAAATCAAAATTAAAATTAAGTGGAAAACAAAAATTAATGATAGTTAGTGTTATTTGTTTTTTGGTTGCTTTAATTGGTACAGCATATGCATGGGTTGCTTATGCTGTCCTAGGCGATGCCGCTTCTATGAATATTACTTCAGCTTATATTGCAATAACATACAGAGGAACATCCGATAATGTTCAAACAGATTTGGCACCTGGAGAAAGCATAATAAAAACTTTCAGTATTATAAATAATAGTGCAACAAATTCTGCTACATTCAGTTTGATATGGACTATTGTAGAGAATACTTTTGTAAATAAGAACTATTTAATGTATACCTTAGAAGATGATGTGGTCGGACAGTTGGTTTCTGCAAGATATCTTCCTTCAATAGATGGCCCTATATTATACGATGTAGTCATACTACCTCAAGAAGAAAGAAATTACACATTAACAATTACATATGTATCAGATCCAGTAAACAATCAAATACATAATCAAGATAAATATTTTGTGGGAGATGTTTGGATAGGAATTAAAGAATATGTTCAAAATGATATTATTACTACCTATGTTGTGGATGAATTAGTAACTGAAGATTTGACATTGTCAAATTATACCATTGATACATTTTTAACTTATTGTACTGATGGAGCTTCAATTTCAATAGTGGGAAATGAGTTTGAATTAATAAATAGAACTAACAGTACTTTTTGTGAAGTATATTTAATACCTAAACAAGCTGATTTTTCATATACTCCTACAGCTCAAATATATCCAGTAATGGCAAATGGCTTATACACATTAGAAGTATGGGGAGCTCAAGGAGGAAGTTATTCTGGTTCCCTGATAGGAGGATATGGTGCTTACTCTAAAGGAGATATGTTTTTAACCAGAGGTGAAAATCTATACACGTATGTAGGAGGAAGTGGTTTAACAGTTACTTCTGGCACCACTTATTATGCTGCGGGTGGATATAATGGTGGAGGAACAGGGGGAAATAATTCTGGTGCTTATTCTCAAGGCGGAGGAGGGTCTACAGATATAAGACTTTTCGGGGAAACACCACCAGAATCCTCTGATTTGTTATGGAATTCAACCCTAGGATTAAATTCAAGAATAATAATTGCAGGAGGTGGAGGTGGAATCACAAGTACTTCTAATTACATTCCGGGACATGGAGGTGGATATATTGGAGGACTCGGTACTGCTTCTAGCGGTACTTACTCCACACCTGCTTATTATGCAAATGGAGGGACTCAAACCTCTGGTGGAGTTAATGCTTATAACAGTTTAAAAAATGGGTTATATGGAATGGCTCTTCAATCTACCGTGGGTGCAGCGGGTGGAGGTGGAGGTGGAGGTTATTATGGTGGAGCTCAAGGCTATGGCACTGGTGGTGGTGGTGGTTCTGGTTATATAGGCAATGAAAATTTAATAAACAAATATATGTGTTGTTTTAATTGTACTATTTCTGATGATGAAAACACTAAAACAATAACAACCACACAGTATAGTTCAAACCCTATAGAGAATTATGCAAAATCAGGAAATGGTCATGCCAGAATTTCTTATAATTTTATGCGCAACATTATTTATGAAAATCCTATGAATTTATTAATTATAGATTTAGATGGGGGATTTTCAGAAACTAACACTTCTCCTAAATATTATTATCCAGAAGATATTATTAATGTAATTCCTCCTGTTAGAAACATCGGAGAAACATTTGTAAGATGGGAAGTTACAGGAGGAGATGGTTTTTCTAATGGTAATAATATAATAATGGGAAGCACTTATACTTATGCAAAAGCAATATACACTGATGAGTACCAATTATCAACAACTTATAGTTGTGCTGATGATGAAACCAGTGGAGCTTTAAGTACTGGTTTACCAACAACTATGAAATATAACACTACTGTAACTCTTCCTACGCCATCAAAAAGTAAATATCAATTTGTAAGATGGGATTTAGTATCTGGAGCAGGAAGTTCTATAAATGGAAATATTCTTACAATGGGAATTGAACCTGTCATAATAAATGCGGTATTTAATAGAATAGAATGGACAAAAGTAACAAAAACTTGTATATCAAATCTAGTATCTTATAGTAGGACATATAAAGAATGTGTTAGAACGATTGCAAACTATACTAAAAATTCTAAAAAATGTGATAGAGATGTATATAATTGGAATCAAACAACAAGAACATGTGTAGTAATTGATGGTACAACAACACCTCCTATATATGGTTTTTCAGATTCCACTTCAACTGTACCAAGTTGTTCAAAAACTCCAGGGTTTACATGTAACTCAAGCCATTATTATCAAAATTATGTATCTTCTTGTAGTGTTAAAAATTATTCATATTATTTTGGTGTTCCATCAATTACTACTGAAAGTTCCTGTTCTGATAATTTAATTTCATGTTCAAGTTCGACATACAACACTTACTATGTTTCATGTGATACAAATTACAGTTATAATTTTAGCTCTTCTCAAAATGATGTTGTAAGTAGTTGTACAATAAATTCGTTTGCCTGCAATTCAAGTAATTGGACTGAAGGAAGACAACAAACTGACACTTGTACACAAAATGTTACTTATGGATTTAATAGTTCACAACAGTCTTCAAGCACTTGTATAAAAGGGACTTCATTCACATGTAATTCTGGGACTTTAGGAAACACATATGTTTCAGATTGTAATTAATAATAAAATTTATATAATAAAAGGAGAATATATGAGACACACTAGAAGTGAACTAAGAGAAAAAGTTATGATTATTTTATATCAAGTTGATTTTTATAAAAAAGAAAATCTTGATTATGAGATAAAAGACATCATTAAAGAGCAACTCGATATAGAAAATGAATTTGTCAATCTTTTAGTGTATGGTGTTATAGAAAAAGAAAAAGATTTGATAAATCTTATTGAAAAATATTTAAAAAACTGGAGTTTTAAAAGACTTGGAAATACTGATCAGGCTATTTTGAAATTAAGTGTATTTGAATTATTATATACTTCTACACCTAAAGCAGTCGTTATAAATGAAGCTATAGAGCTGGCTAAAAAATATTCAGATGAAAAAGTAGTGCCATTAATAAATGGAGTGTTAGATAATATTTTAGATAATGAGGTTAAAAATGAATTATAGAAGTATCACAGAGATTAATGAAATAATAAAAACTATTCTTGAGGGCAATGATTTTTTATCTGAAATATATGTTAAAGGTGAAATAAGTAATCTGAAATATCATTCAAGAGGACATTTATATTTTTCTCTAAAAGATGAAAACAGTAAAATAAATGCAGTATTCTTTAACGCTCAAAATAAATTATTATTTACACCGAAAGATGGAGATTCTGTCTTAATTAGAGGTAAAATAAATGTTTATACAGTTAGTGGGAGTTATCAGATATCAGTATCAGAAATAAAACAAGATGGAGTAGGAAATTTATATGTTTTATTTGAAGAGTTAAAAAAGAAATTATCAACCGAAGGACTATTTGACTCCTCACATAAAAAAAAGATACCAAGATTTCCACAAAAAATTGGGGTAATAACAGCTAAAGAGGGCGCTGCAGTAAAAGATATTATATCTACAATCAATAGAAGATATCCATTATGTGAAATATATTTATTTCCTAGTTTAGTTCAGGGAGAAGGTGCTAAAGAGGGAATTGTTAAAATGATAGATAAAGCAAATGAAACTGATATAGATGTATTAATTGTGGGAAGAGGCGGAGGTTCTATAGAAGATTTATGGGTTTTTAATGAAGAAATAGTTGCTAGAGCTATATATAATAGTAGTGTTCCTATAATAAGTGCTGTAGGGCATGAAATTGACTATACAATCGCGGATTTTGTGGCAGACTTAAGAGCCCCAACTCCAACTGCCGCTGCAGAGTTAGTAGTTAAAAATAAAGAAGATATTGAAGGATATTTAAGTGATGCAGTAAATAGATTAAATACTGCCTTATTAGGTAAAATAAATTATTATAATGAAAAAATAAATAAATATAAAAGTAATTATTTGTTAAATAATCCTTTAAAAATGTATGATATAAAATATAAGGAAATAGAAAATATAAAAGTTAAGTTAAATAACGTAATAAATAATAAAATTATAAAAGATAATAATAGATTTGAATCCCTAAAAATGAAACTGGAGCTTTTAAATCCGGAAAATTTATTAGAAAAAGGATATAGCATTGTAAAATACAATGGTGATATATTAAAAAACAGTGAGTCTGCCAATATTGGAGATAATATAGAAGTCCTACTTTATAAAGGATTCTTAGAGGCGGAAGTGAAAGGAAAGAATTAACATGGAAAAAGAAACATTTGAAAGTGCTTTATTAAAGCTTGAGGTAATAGTAAAAGAATTAGAAAATGGAGAAATTGATTTAGATAAATCCATTGAAAAGTATAAAAAAGCTACTGAATTACTGAAGTTTTGCGATGATAAACTGAAAAATGCTACTAAAACTATAAATAAAGTCTTAAATGATAATAATGAATTTGAAGAATTAAATATAGAAGATTAGCCATAAATTACCAATACTTTTATTGGTAATTTTTTTTCCCATATAAAGGGCATACTAAATTTAGAGGTGAAAAAAGATGAAGAGAGTCTTATCAATTTTTATGATTTTGTTTATTTTTCCTATAAATATTATTGCCTATTCAGAGAATATTATTCCTGGCGGAGAAAATATTGGGCTTAGTTTAAATACTGATGGCCTTGTTGTAGTTGGTTTTTATAAGGTTGATGGAGAGTTTATAGGTAAAGAGACTCTTAAAATTGGTGACTATATATTGGAAATTGAAGGATCCAGTGTTGAAAGCATTAAAGAAATGAGCTCATTAATTGAAGAAAAAGTCACAGATGGCAAGGTTAATATTAAAATAAAAAGAAACAAAAACGAAATTGCTACAAAATTAAATCTTATTAAAGAGGATAATGTATATAAAACAGGTTTATATGTAAAAGAGAAAGTAATTGGCATAGGTACTTTAACATATATAGACCCTATAAGTAAAATGTATGGCTCACTGGGGCACGAAATTATAATGAATGAAACAGAAAGAGGAGTAGAGGTAAAAAACGGTAGTATATTTGAAAGTTTTGTAAACAGTATTGATAGAAGTTCATCAGGGTCTGTAGGAAGTAAAAATGCTTCAATACACTACAATAAAGTACTCGGGAGCATTTATAAAAATACAAATGTAGGTTTGTTTGGAAAATATACTGAGACCATTCCCAAAAGAGAATTAGTAAGTGTTTCAAGTTTTGATGAGATTGCTTTAGGCCAGGCATATATTTATACCAATATTGCAGGAAGTACTACAAAAGCTTATGAAATAAATATTGTTAATATTGATAAATCTAAAATAAAAACTTCTAAATCATTGAGTTTTAAAATAGTAGATGAAGAATTAATAAATATAACTGGAGGTGTAGTTCAAGGAATGAGCGGTAGCCCAATTATTCAAAACAATAAAATAATAGGAGCGGTGACACATGTTGTAGTTTCTTCACCAATTGAGGGATATGCAATTTTTATAAGAACAATGCTGGAAGAAGGAGAAAAATAAATTTCTCCTTTTTGTTTGGATAATTATGATATATAATTGTATCAGGTGAAGAATATGTTAAATAAAATAATTGAAAAGGCAATAAGAAAAGAAGAAGAAAGAGAGGGGGATACTATAAATTTAATTGCTTCAGAAAATTTTGTATCGGATGATATAATGAGGATTCAGGGAAGTGTCTTAACAAATAAATATGCAGAGGGATACCCAGGGAAAAGATATTATGGTGGATGTGAATTTGTTGATATGGTTGAAAATGAAGCAATTGTAGGAGCCACAGCACTTTTTAATTGTAAATATGCAAATGTTCAGCCTCATTCAGGGGCTTCTGCAAATCTAATTGTATATCTGGCACTTCTTTCTCCTGGAGATAAGATTTTAAGCATGAACTTGTCTCATGGAGGTCATTTATCTCATGGTCATCCAGTAAATGCCAGCGGTATATTATATAATATTATAGATTATAAAGTAGATCCCGAAACCGAGCTAATTGATTATGATAATTTAAAACAAATTGCTGAAGCGGAAAAACCAAAACTTATAATTGCTGGAGCTTCCGCATATCCAAGAATAATAGATTTCTCAAAATTCAGAGAAATTGCCGATAGCTGCGGAGCATATTTAATGGCTGATATCGCACACATATCAGGGCTTGTCGCCTCTGGTGTTCATCCAAGCCCGTTTCCTTATTCAGATATAGTTACAAGCACCACTCATAAGACTTTAAGAGGACCAAGAGGTGGAATAATTTTAACAAATTCTGAAGAGATAATTAAAAAGATAAATAAAGCTAATTTCCCCGGAATGCAGGGTGGTCCTTTAATGCATGTAATCGCCGCAAAGGCACAGTGTTTTACTGAAGCTCAAAGAAAAGAATTTATAGATTACCAGAAACAAACTCTAAAAAATATTAAAGCAATGGAGGCGGTATTTAAAGAAGCCGGCTATCGTTTAATATCTGGAGGAACTGATAATCATTTACTGCTTATTGACATAAATCATACTCTTGGTATAACAGGGTTGGAGGCTCAAAACCTGCTTGAAGAGATAAACATAGTAATTAACAGAAACTCAATTCCCTATGACACTTTATCTAAAATGGTAACGAGCGGAATTAGACTTGGAAGTCCTGCAATGACAACAAAAGGCTTTAAAGAAAAAGATTTTGAAGAAACAGCCCATATCATTATAGAGGCTTTCAATAGATTTGTTCATAACGAAGATGTTATGCCATTAAAAAAAGATGTAGAAATGCTATTGAAAAGGAAAAGATAGTAATGAATTTTATTGCTGGTAAAAAAGTATCTGATGAAATCAAGGAAGACTTGAAATCAGAAATTATTAAAAACAACTATAAGTTAGGGCTTGCAGTTATACAAGTTGGTAATAATGAAGCAAGTAATATTTATATAAATCAAAAACAAAAGCTAGCTGATTATCTTGGTATAAAATTTATTCATATAAAATTTAATGAAAATGAAGAGTTAGATGCAATTAAAAATAAATTATCAGAGTTAAACAATGATGAAAATATAAATGGGATTATTATTCAGCTGCCTCTTCCTTCGGGAATGGATACTAACTATCTTGTAAATTTAATAAATCCATCAAAAGATATAGATGGACTCACTGATTATAATATAACTAAGTTAATTAAGAAGGAACCTGGATTTATCCCATGTACTCCTCTTGGTATAATAAAATTATTAAGCTATTATAATATAAATCCATCAGGTAAAAATATAGTTATAATAGGAAGAAGTAATTTAGTATCTATTCCATTATTTCATTTATTATTAAATATGGACGCAACTGTTAGTATATGTCATTCAAAAACAGAAAATCTAGAAATGTATACTAAAAATGCAGATATTTTAATATCGGCTACAGGAGTAAAACATTTAATAACAGAATATATGATAAAAAAAAGAAGTGTGATAATTGATGTAGGTATTTCAAGAGAAAATGGTAAAATATATGGAGATGTTGATTTTGATTCTGTAAAGGATAATGTATCTTTTATAACGCCAGTCCCTGGTGGAGTGGGGCCAATGACTGTGGTTATGCTGATGAAAAACTTAGTGGAGGGATATAAAAATGAAAGTAATAAAATATATTTGAATAAATAAGAAAGAGAGTAAATAATGAATCAAATTAAAAAATTAAAATAAAAAATTTAGCAAATAATATTTGAAGGTTTAAATCAAAGTGATAGATTAATTAAACTTAATAATATAGCTATACATCAAATGAAATTATTAACGATGGATAATCGAATTCAAAAATTTGAAAATATTTCAAATAAGCAACTAATAGAAATGGAATAATGTATAATAAAATAGAGGTTTTAAATTTATGAAAAAAGATGATATTCATTATTATGAAGAAAATGCTCTCAAATATTTCAATTCTACTAAAGATTTAGATTTTGATTTCAATAGACAAATATTATTAAAGTATTTAAAAGCAGGAAATTATATTTTTGATGTAGGCTGTGGCTCAGGAAGAGACAGTAAAGCTTTTATCAATTTGGGATATAAAGTTAGAGCTTTAGATGGGTCAAAAGAACTTTGTACATTGGCTACTCAATTAATCGAACAAGAAGTAATTTGTAAAAACTATTACCAAATAAACGACATAAATCTTTACGATGCTATATGGGCCTGTGCTTCACTAGTTCACCTAACAAATGAAGAATTATTGGAAGTTATAAAAATACTCTCTAAATCTTTAAAATTAAATGGATATTTTTATATGTGTTTTAAATATGGGTTTGAAGAAAGGGAAGATGTTATTAATGATCGCCATTTTAATGACATGACTGAAGATAAATTCAATGATATTTTAAAGCAAATAAAAAATTTAAAATTATTGGAATATATAATAACGAGTGATGCTTTGCAAAGGGATAATGTTTGGCTGAATATTGTTCTTAAAAAGATAAAATAATAATAATTATGTTTTTTCATAAAATAAAATATATTAAATATAATTAAATATGAAAAAATTTAAAAATAGAAAAAATTTATTATCTTTATTAATTATATTTGCAATTGGACTAGCTTTTGGGTTAACTTTTATATTTTTTATTACTGATTTAGATAAATCTATTTTGAAAAAAGAACTTGAAGAATATATTTCTCTTATCAATTCAAACAACTATCAATATTTTAGTGCTTTTATAAATAGTATCAAGATTAATCTTTTATACATTACTATTATCTGGGCAGTTGGAATATTATTTATATTCTTTCCTTTAATTTATTTTTTAATATTTTATAAGGGTTTTTTATTTGGGTTTTCTATTTCTTCATTTATATATGTATATAAGTTGAAAGGACTTATATATTCGGTAATATTTATGTTTCCTCATGAATTTATAAATATCGCTCTTATCATTACTTTATCTGTAATAGTATTAAAATTTAGTAAAAGTTTGTATTATAAAATAAAAAATGATGAGAAAATAAGTTTGAAAATACTTAGTAAAAAATATATAACAACTTATTTTATATTTATAATATTAGGTATTATAAGTAGTCTTTTAGAGGTATTTTTTAATACTATTTTAATAAAACTTGTGGTATAATCATACCAGATTAAGTGAGGCACATATGAAAGTAATTGTTGGTATGAGTGGTGGGGTTGATA
The DNA here is from genome assembly GCA_964492595.1 of uncultured Muribaculaceae bacterium. Taxonomy (GTDB): domain Bacteria; phylum Bacillota_I; class Bacilli_A; order RF39; family UBA660; genus CAYNFP01. Next base: position 23,040 of record CAZBKY010000003.1, on the reverse strand, counting down.
GTGCTGTTGCGGCTTTCTTGCTAAAAAAAGAAGGTCATGAAGTAATCGGCTTGTTTATGAAAAACTGGGATAGTAATATCAATAATGACAAAGAAGGCATTACAGAAAGTATTTGTCCCCAGGAGCTAGATTACATAGATGCTAAGAATGTTTGTGAAGAGTTATCAATACCTCTTTATAGAATTGATTTTATCAAAGAATATTGGGATTATGTATTTAAGTATTTTTTGGATGAATTAAAAAAAGGAAGAACCCCAAACCCTGATGTTATGTGCAATAAATATATTAAATTTGATTTATTTATTAAAGAGGCTATGTCTTTGGGAGCTGATAAAGTTGCGACTGGACATTATGCTAAAATAAAAGATGGAAAAGTTTATACTGCTAAAGATAGAAATAAAGATCAAACATATTTTTTATCTCAAGTAAGCAGGAAACAATTTAAAAATATATTATTTCCGCTTGGAGATTATACTAAAGATGAAGTCAGGAAATTAGCTAAAGAAAATAATTTAAATATACATGATAAAAAAGATTCTACAGGTATATGTTTTATAGGAGAAAGAAATTATCAAAAATTTATATCTAACTATTTAAAAGGAATTGAAGGAGATATTATAGATATTGACTCACTTAATATAATTGGTAAACATAAAGGTCTAATGAATTATACAATAGGTCAAAGAAGAAATGTAGGCGTTTCAGGAAATGAAAAAAGGCATTATGTTTGTGGGAAAGATGTTTCGAAAAATATTTTGTATATAGCTTTCGGTAATGACAATAAATATTTAATATCTGATGAAGCTTTAATTGAAAAAGTTAATTTTATAAGTGATATAAGACCAGAGAAAGCTAAATGTAAATTCAGATACAGATCTGAATATATTAATGTAAAGATAGAATATTTAAGTGAAACAGAAATATTATTAAAATATGATGAAGCCACTTCAGTTACACCAGGTCAAGCAAGTGCAATATACTATAATAATGAAATGATTATCGGAGGAATTATTAAAGAAGTTAGAAAAAGCGGTAAAAAGTTGTGGTATTTATAAAACTTCTGTGATATAATCAATTGAAATTTAAAAAGGGGGTACTAAAAAATGGAAACAAGTATAACTGTTAAAATATTAGATTATGCAAACGATTTAGCTCGTAAAAAAGTAGCTGAATTAGATGGATTCGTTTCAACAGGAACAAAACTTCAAATTTATGAAGAAACAAGAAGACAAATTTTTTTGAAAATATCAAGTCGTCTTAATAAAGGTTCACATATTGATTACGTAAAGCCTATTTCAAGAATGCGTAGTATAAATTAAAAATTTAAAAACTCGATTATTATTATCGAGTTTTTGTCTATTTAGAAGTTTAGGTTCATAGCTACTTGCAAATATGTGCTTTGCAAAATAATCCTTTTATAAAATCAGTAAAGAAACGATTAATAACATAAGCTTTAGTTGTGTAGAATTTCCATTTTTCATTAAAATTTATAAAAATTATATTCTCCTTTGAATATTATATAAATAATAAAATCAAGTGTTTTTTATAAATTTTAATTTACTTTTTACTTGACATAATATATGTAAAGATTATACAATTATAGTGTAGAGTAGGGAGGTAAGTTTATAATGACTTATTTAAATGATTTATTGCAGGAATTGGGAATATCAAAGGTAAAATTAGCGAAGTATTTAAATGTATCTAGGCAAATGATATATAATTATTTAGAACTTGAAAATCTAAATAAATGGCCTAAAGAAAAGAAAATTTTACTTTTTAAATTATTTGATATACAAGATGGAAATGAAGAGACTTTAAGGGCAATTAAAATTAATGCGGAATATTTGGAACAGGTTGAAACTAGACTATATCAAAATATTAAAGATGATATGGGAAATGAACAGTTTTTTGATTTAAAAGAACTATCTAAAGAAGAAAAAACTTTATTAAATGATATAGTATTTATTATAAAAGAAAAATTTACAGATGATAAAAAAGAAGAGGATACATATTATTCTTTCTTATATTTATACCATATTTTACAGTCAATGGAAAACGTGCCTGAAATCAAATATTTGTTTGCATATTTATCAAAAAAAACTGGTTTTACAGACCCGATGGAATTTAAATTTAATGAATCTAAGCAATTTATTTTAGAAAGTATTATTTTTACTGCATTTACTCTATATAATAATGGTGGTGCGACTAAAAGTAAATTAGTTGATTCACACAATAGATTTGTACAGGAAATTAATGCAGAAAAAGAAGAAACACTATCTAGAACTCAACAATTAAATTATTTAAAAGTGCAGGCATTAAAAGAATTGGGATTGAAAGAAATAACCAAGGATAATGCCACAGAAGTATTTAATAAAATTGCAGAAATACAATCTAGAAAGGCTTAAACTATTGTAATTATTTTTAAAGAGAGTAGGGAAAGTGAATATTTTGGATTTTAATAATCAATTAAATTCTATATATAATTCAGTAGGAGATTATTATGAAAATTATTTATTTATGATAAATAATTTCAAAACTTTGTATACAATAAATATTATTATTTTGTTGTTATTAATTTTTTTGATAATTTTTGTTTATATTAAATTTAAAACTATTAATCTTAATAAGATTGATAGTATAGGAGAATATAAAAAACAAGAAGAAAAGCATTCTAATTTTATATTGTTTTCTGTGATACCTTTAATTATTTTATTGTTTTTGGCAATTATTATTATATATTTTTAGAAAATAAGTAGACACTTTTATAAATGTGTTATATTTAATATGTTGGATAGATAGAAAATTGTTGATTAAGTATTTTTACTTATATGGTGTACTTCGTATAATATATATTATGTTAACTTCTATATATTCACAATAAGAAATGATTAATAAGAACCACTACTACACCTAATGCCATACCAATTATCATATTCTTTTTTTTGTTATATTTTAAAACTTCTGGAAATAATTTATTTATTGATAATGTTATCATAATTCCTGCAACTAATATTAATACTATACTTAATGATATATCAGTTATATAATTCTTAAATATTATATATGTAAGTAATGCACCAATAGGTTCTGCAATACCAGATATAAGAGAGTACACTACTCCTCTTATTCTTGAGCCTGTAGAGTAGTAAATAGGTACAGCAATAGATATTCCTTCTGGAATATTATGCATCATTATAGCGAGTCCAAGGCTAATTCCTAAAGTTAAATCTTTATAAGCACTCATAAACGTAGCGATTCCTTCTGGAAAATTATGAAGCATAAGGGCAAACATACTTAATAACCCTACTCTATACAAATTTTTACTTGAAGAGTCATAGCAGTAACTATTTGATATTTTATCTATTTTTTTATTTATATAATTAACTAAAATCATTCCAATTAAAAAAACTAATATAAATATTATAAAACCATAAAAATATCCGTATTTTTGTATTATTATATAAGAAGAGTCTGGTATTAGTTCAATAATAGATACCATAATCATAACACTTAATGAAAAACTAAGACAAGTGGTGATAAATTCATCTCTTTTTTTAATTTTTAAATATACTATCAGTCCACCGATAACTGTAGAAAGCCCAGATATAGTGGATATTAGCAAAGGTCCAAATATTTCCATAAGAATCACTTAACTATATGCATTTATAATTAAATTTTTTCCATAATAATTGTAGGTGGTGATATAAAAATGGCTAATACAAGAGCTAGAGCAAATTCTACAAATTCAAGAAGTAGAAGTAGAGCTAGAACTAATAATGCAAGAAATACTTCAAATTCAAAAAGTAGAAGTAGAAGTAGAGCTAGAAAATAATTGTTATTTAACAGCCTAAAAAAGAAGATTTATTCTTCTTTTTTTATTTCGTTCATAATAGAATTTCCTATAGTAAGGGGGTTTTCTATATTAAAATTATCTAAAATTGTAGCGCTTATATCAGAAAATGTTGATCTATCCCCTATTCTTCTTGAATTTTTTATGTATGGACTAAATAAGATAAGAGGCACATTTTCTCTTGTATGATCTGTTCCTTTAAATGTAGGATCATTTCCATGATCGGCGGTAAATATTACCAAATCGGTTTTTTTGATATTTTTTAAAAATATTGGTAAATAATAATTGAATTCTTCCAAAGCTTTTAAATAATTATCCTTATCTCTCCTATGACCATACAAGGAGTCAAAATCATTTAAATTAACAAAACACAACCCGCTAAAATCTGCTTTTGAAAAATCAATCATTTTCATAAGGCCATCTAAATTATTTTTGATTTTTAACTTAGTACTTATTGATTTATTATTAAATATATCTGAGATTTTACCAATTGAGATTGTTTGAAGATTATTTTTATATAATAAATCAAGCAAATTAAGTGGAGGATCTATGGCAAAATCTTTTCTATTTGAAGTTCTAGTAAAATTATTTAAAGTTCCGATGTAAGGTCTGGCAATAATTCTTCCAATATTATATGGTTCCCCTATAGTTATATTTCTTATTTTCTGACATATATCATATAATTCTTCCAATGGTATTATATTTTCATGAGCAGCAACTTGTAAAACTGAATCAGCTGAAGTGTAAATTATCAGAGCTCCTGTTTTCATTTGCATTTCTCCCAATTTGTCGATAATTTCAGTTCCTGATGCGACTATATTTCCAATTACATCTCTACCACTTAATTCTTTTATTTTAGAGATTAACTCTAAGGGAAATCCGTTTGGATAAGTTGCAAAGGGAGAATCATTTTTTATTCCCACAATTTCATAATGGCCATTTAATGTGTCTTTTCCTGCATTATTGGGTCTCATTTTACAGTAGATACTATATTTTGTACTTTCATTTTTTCCGACTAAATTTAAAAATCCAAGTTTTTCCATTATATTGAGATTATAATTTTTTCCTTCAACTATATGACCTAATGTATTAGCACCATCATCCCCATATTCACCAGCATCTTCTGAGGCTCCCACCCCTACACTGTCTAATACTATTAAAAAAATCCTTTTAAACATAAATTACTCCTCCTTTTTTGCTCTTGGATTTGATTCAAAATAACTTTTTTTAACAAAATCATTACTTAAATGTGTGTATATTTCAGTAGTTGTTATATTTTCATGACCCAGCAATAACTGTACACTTCGTAAATCTGCTCCACCCTCCAGCATATGTGTCGCGAAACTATGCCTTAATATATGAGGGCTTATATTCTTTCTTATGCCTTTATTTACTGCTTCTTTTTTTATAATTTTATAAAATGTTACTCTACTTAACTCATCTCCATGATTATTTAAAAATAAATAATTATTGTATGGTTTATTTTTAGGAAATAGCTTGTTTCTGTATTCATTTATATATATAGTTAAATATTTAATAGCTGTGTCTCCTATAGGTAATATTCTTTCTTTATTACCCTTCCCCTCAACTTTTATAAGACAGTTTGTAATATCTATACTATTTAACTTTAAATTTAATAATTCACTGACTCTTACACCTGTTGCATACATCAACTCAAGCATTGCCTTGTTTCTATAATCAAATTTGTTTTTTAAATCAATAGAGAGTAATTTATTAATTTCTTCAATTGTTAAATAAACAGGTAGTTTTTTTGAACTTTTTCTCGTATTAAAATTAATCATTGGGTTTTCAAAGTTATGCTTTCTAGATGAGTACTTATAAAACTCTCTTAATGAAACTATTTTATTATTTATAGAATTATCTGATAGGATATTATTTAAATAAAATAAATATTTAGTTATATCTTTTTCATTCACTAATGTTAAATCTTTCTTTATATATTTTAAAAATTTATATAAAGAAATACAATAACTTTTAATAGTGTTTCCAGATAGTTTTTTAGTTAACAAAATATATGTTTTATACTCTTCTATTAAATTATTGTTCATAACTACTACCCTTTTCATTATCTCATAAAATATTTTTTATAACAATAATATATAAAAGAATTTACATAAAAAACCAGATTAACTTAATGTTCTGGTTAAACTTGCATCTTTTTCTGCAATTCTTTGTTTTATTATTTCCAACTCTTCTAAGAGCTAGTAGTCTTTTTCCTTTTCTTCTTCAGTTAAGTAAAAATCAAGGGGGAAAATACTGTTTGAGCTGATACCCACCTTTATTAATATCATTATTTGTAAAAACCGATTCTTTATTTATAGCATACCATTTTTCATATACAGGTGAATAATAATAATAGCTTCCCGCAATGTTTTTGTAAATAAAAATATTCTGATCCACTGGGTATATCTTTCATTATTGAAATATTTTCTTAGGATATCTTGTTAATTTTTCAAATTCTTCAATATTAGGTTTTTCTTTTTTGGCTTTTCCATTTAACCCAAATATTAAAAGAACATAAACACCTGTAGACAATATAATTGTAATAAACAAAGAAAAACATCCAATTTTTTCTTCTTCACTCATACCTAAACCTCCTTCATATATGTTATAAATTATTTTTTCACTTATTTCAATATATACATTAAAATGGTAAAATAATATATAAGGAGTTTATTATGGAATTGCTTCAAAATCAATTAAGACCAAATAGATTAAAAGATGTTATAGGACAAAGTCATTTGATTGGAGAAAATAAAATATTAACAAATCACGTTAAGAATAAAAAACTTTTTAATATGATTTTATATGGGAAAAGTGGCATTGGTAAAACCACTATAGCACTCGCCCTAATCGGTGAGCTTAATATGAATTATAGAGTGCTGAATGCAACAATAAATAGTAAAAAAGATTTTGATATTGTTTTTGAAGAAGCTAAAATGTATGGCAATTTAGTTTTGGTAATTGATGAAATACATAGGATGAATAAAGATAAGCAGGATTTTCTGCTTTCATATTTGGAAAGTGGATTAATAACTTTAATTGGTTTAACTTCATCTAATCCCTATCATAGCATAAATCCCTCTATTAGAAGCAGGTGTCAAATACTTGAATTAAAACCAATATCAAATGAAGATATAATGAAGGCTGTAAAAAATATTAAAAAAATATATAAAGATCTTACATTAAATAAAGAAACAATTAATTATATAGTATCCTTATCTAATGGAGATTTAAGATATGCATATAATTTAGTAGAATTTTGTTATTACAGCTTTGGGCCTTCATTTGATATAGAAACTATTAAAGAAATTAATACTAAAACTAATATCAATATAGATAAAAACAATACTGATTATTATGATACAATAAGTGCATTTCAAAAAAGTGTTAGAGGGTCTGACGCAGATGCCGCCTTGCATTATCTTTCAAGATTAATTGAAGGAGGAGATTATGATATTATATATAGAAGAATGCTTGCAATGTGTTATGAAGATATTGGACTTGCCAATCCTTCTATGGGACCTAAAGTGGTTGCCGCTATTGAAGCTGCAGAAAGACTTGGCTATCCTGAGATGATTTTACCGCTTTCTAACGCTGTTATAGATATGGCTCTTAGTCCTAAGAGCAATTCTGCCTATTTAGCTATAAATAGCGCTCTAAATAGATTAAAACAAGGGAATATAGGCAATATTCCAAATAATATAACAAATCATACAACAGCTTATTTATATCCTCATGATTATCCACCTTATTATTATGTAAAACAGCCATATTTACCAGAAAAAATAAGAACAGATATATATTATAGACCTAAAAATAATAAATATGAGACTGAATTAAAAAAATTTAATGAAATTAAAAAAGAAAATAAACAATAATTTTCTTTTTTGTTTTTAAAATACTTATTTTCATAAAAAATACCCAAGAATACGGCGCTAAAAGTTATTAAACTCGTACACGTACGAGGGGGGCATCACATAAACACTTTTAGGATCCTAAGATATTTCTTAGTATTCAACACCAGTATCTAATTAGATTCCCATTACTAATATGTTGGTTTATTATATTTTAGCTATCATTATTCCTAGGTTAATTTAATTATAACATATATAATCCTTTTGTATCAAATATTATCCAAATAAATTATTTATTTACATACCATCCATTTATCATAATAATCAATAATTTCATCTTTTGTTGTTTTTGTTTGTTCTAAAGATGAATGGTATGTTTGGTAAACCTCATAAATATCACCGTCTGACATATTAAATAAATTGCATATTTCTACTACTTCATATGTATCATTTATTTTTTTGAAAGATGCCGAGCAACCTTTTATATCATTAAGTTTCATAATCCCTAATTCAAATTCTTCTTCTGTTTGATCTGTGTTTTCGATAGGTACTATATGAGTTTGATTTATGAGATATAATTTACCATCAAAAAATGAATATTCAAAAGATTTTTTAATATTTAAATCATCTATTTGAGTGCAAGTCAAACTGGTAAAACAAGATTCTTTTTGCTTATGACCTAGCCCAAAAATATAATTTCCTGTATCATTATCACAAATTGAAATATTATAACCAATCCCATAGTATATAGTGCCTTCTACATTAGGTAATAAAGTATCTTCAAATCCTACTCTAGTTATATCTAAGTTTGAAACATTTACTGTATGATAAGTAAATATAGGTTTTTTATCATTCATAGCCCTAATATAATCTAATGTTCCAATTATATAAAGAACAATTCCCAACACCCCAATAAAACCCATAGCAATTAATACTTTCAAAATATTTTTCTTTTTTCTTATAATATTATTCATTTAATATACCACTCCTACTATAAAAATTTATTCTACAACAAAATCTTCTTTTTGTATCAGTTCAATCAATGTATTTTTTGGATACATTGCATATGAAAAATTTTCAATATCATGGTAATATTGTATAATATTATCATTTATATTTACTTCATAATAATTCACACTATCTTTAATACCGTTATAAAAGCTTAAGGCTTCTTCATTTGTTTTAAACTCTATTTTTACTAAAGCATTAATACAAACATCATCTTCAAAATAAAACGTATATTCATATTTTAAATTATCAATTATAGTATAAGCATTCATGCTTTCTAAAGTGGAATAATCAAATTTTTCTATGTCGGGATATATTATTTTATTATCATCATTTGTTTTTTCTTTGCATCCGGATAATAAAAAAACAAATAAAGCCGCCAAAAATATTTTAATCATTGTTTTCATATTGATCTTCCCCACTATCTTTTATCCAAAATGGTACAAATTTTTTTAAACTATAAGAATCTTTTTTATATAAATAATATTTATAACCTAATCCTTTGCATACAGTAACATAACCATCTTCCTCTTCTATAACTACATTTGATACACAAAACAAAGGGTCTTTATCGTGCTTAGTCATATAATAATCTATAATTACCAAAAATCCCCAGGCAATTATTATGAGTGATATACAATATTTTATAAATTTGGAATCAGTGTTATTTTTCATTATCTTTACCTACCATAATAAATATATCAAAAAGTCACTTATATTTCAATAATTGTTTAAAAATATTTTTAAACTGTTGAATAAAAAATGATTTAAAAACAAACTTTTTTAATATATTTATAAATTAATGAGAATAAAAAAAAATGTATTTATTTTGCATTAATATATTCATATCAAATGAATTATGGTATAAAATCATCAATTTTTTTAATCGCTTGATTTATATAATCATTTTCCATAGACAACCACACAATTCTTTTATCTTTTTTGAACCATGTCATTTGTCTTTTGGAAAAGCGCTTTATTGCTTTACTCATTTCACAGTAAAATTCATCCAAAGAATTAAATTTCCCGGTTAAATACCACTGAATATATCTATATTCCAAACCTAGATTATATAAAAATTCATAGGTTGCACCATTTTTTATAAGTTGTTCAACTTCTTCGATCATTCCTTGATCTATACGATCAGTTAATCTTTGATCGATTCTTTTATGCAGGATTTCTTTAGGCCAGGTTATACCTAACTGCAGTGTTTCATATTTCGGCATGCATTTTGGCTCTTTATAAATATCAATACCATAAGAAATTTTTTCCAAGGCCCTTATAATGCGTCTTTTGTTTTTTAAATCGATTGATATTTTATCAGTTCTTACTTGCTTTGATAACATTTCTGTTAGTTCACTTATGTCTTTGTCTTCCAATTCTTTTATTAAATTTAAATTGCGTTTCATATCAGAAAATACATATCCATCCACTACTGCTTTAATATACAAACCTGTTCCACCTACTAAAAAAGGTTGTTTTCCTCTTTTTATTATATCATCAATAATTGTGTATGCCTGCTTTTGAAAATCAGCCACTGAAAACGGGTCATTTGGATTAATAATATCTAACATATAATGAGGTACTTCATTCATCTCTTCTAAAGTGATTTTCCCAGATCCTAAGTTAAGTCCACGATATACTTGACGAGAATCAGACGATATTATTTCACCATTGTACTTTTTAGCAAGTTCTATTGCAATTGAACTTTTACCAGAAGCATTTGTTCCTAAAATAACTATTAATTTGGGTAAATTCATAATAAACTCACTTTCTTTTAAACTATAACATAAACATAATATGCTGTAAAGTTTGAAATTTTTATTATTTCTTATTTACAGGCATATAGAAATTAGACATATCTACATTTTCCAATTCAAGTAATTTTATTTTTTTATCTATTCCACCAGCATAACAGTTAAATTGCCACTTTTTCCTACAACTCTATGACATGGAATAATAATAGATATTGGATTGTGCCCCGCTGCCCCTCCTACTGCTTGTGATGACATGTTTTTTATTTTCATTTCTTGAGTTATTTTCTTAGCAAGATATCCGTAAGTTGTTACTTTTCCATAAGGAATTTCACATAATAATCTCCATACATTTTGTCTGAACTTGCTTCCCATAGGTTGTAATTCTAAATCTGATATTTTAGGATTTTCGCCATTAAAATATTTATCTAACCATTTCTTTGTTTTTATAAATATTTCTTCATCATTATTTTCTTTAGTTTCGCTTTTTAAGTTTTGCAGATAATATTTTTGTCCCTCTATCCAAATCCCAGTTAATTTATTATTTTTACTTGCCAATAACAACTTACCAATTGGTGAACTGTAATAAGTTATGTGTATCATTTGAAAATCTCCTATTATATTTAATATTTTTAACTCTTTTGAATTAAGAATCTTTCTTTATATATTTTTCATCACTAAGTTCATAGCCGTTTTTACGGGTTAATTTTTTCAGTATTTACAATTTTTTATTACTAAATTAATTAAAAATTATCCGCTTGCTCAAATTGACTATTATAAAGTTCAGCATAGAAACCCTTTTTATCAAGGAGCTTTTTATGGCTTCCACTTTCAACAATATCTCCATCTTTCATTACAATAATTAAATCTGAATTTTTTATAGTGGAAAGTCTATGTGCAATTACAAATGAAGTTCTACCTTGAGTCAATTTATTCATAGCTTCCTGAACAATTCTTTCTGTACGGGTATCAACTGAACTTGTGGCTTCATCAAGTATTAATAATGGTGCATTTTGAATCATTGCTCTTGCAATGGTAATAAGTTGTTTTTGTCCTGCTGATAAACTGACACTATCATTTAAAATTGTATCATACCCTTTTGGTAATGTTTTAATAAAGTGATGAATGCCTACGGCCTTGCAGGCATTTATTACCTCTTCCTCCGTTACATTTGCTTTACTGTATATAATATTTTCTTTAATTGTTCCATCAAATAACCAAGTATCTTGTAATACCATGCAGAATTGATTATGTACATTTTCTCTTGTAACTGCTTTTGTAGATATGCCATCTAAAAGTATATCCCCCTTATCAATCTCATAAAAACGCATCAGTAAATTTACCATAGTTGTTTTTCCAGCGCCTGTTGGACCGACAATTGCAATTTTTTGTCCTGACTCTACTTTAGCAGAAAAATCATTAATAATTATTTTGTCTTTTTCATAGCCAAAACGAACATTTTTAAACTCCACATCTCCTTTGACTTTTTCTAATTTAATTATTTTTTCCCTTTCATCTGATAATTCTTCTTCATCAAAGAATTCAAATACACGTTCACTTGCCGCGGCTGTTCTTTGTAAAGATTGTGCAGCTTGGGCCAATTGGGATAAAGGTTGAGTAAATAAACGTATATATAACATAAATGCAACTATCACTCCAAATGAAATAGTTCCATTCATAGTAAGTGCAGCGCCCACCACGCAAACTGCTACATATCCGAAATTTCCAATAAAACTCATAATAGGCATCATCAATCCAGACATGAATTGTGATTTCCATCCACTTTCAAAAAGAGATTTATTAATAACTTCAAATATCTTTTTTGCATCTTTTCCACCATTGTATGCTTTAACAACATTATGATTCGAATAAATTTCTTCAATATGTCCATTAATATCGCCAAGTTCTTTTTGTTGTGCGTTAAAATACTTTTGAGACTTTGATATGATAATCATCATTAATGCAAATCCAATAATAGTTGAAATAATAGCAGTTAATGCCATAATCCAGTTAGTATGAAACATCATAAATAACGAACCTAAAAACATTATAACTGCCCTAACTAGAGAATCAAGACTTTGATTTAATGTTTGACCAATAGTATCTACATCATTTGTTATACGACTTATAATGTTCCCGTAACTAGTTTTATCATAATATTTAAGTGGTATTTTATTAATTTTTTGAGAAATACCTGTTCTTAGTTTTTTTGATACTTTCGCTGATACTATAGCCATTATAAAATTTTCTATAAATCCTAGAATTCCAGAAGAGGCATAAAAGAATACAAGTATCCATGCAATATTAACTATCACTTCCATATCCATTACTCCAAGTACAGGTTTATTATTTATTAGTGCTGGCAGTCCTTTTATAATCTCATTTGTCATATCTTTTAATTTATCTGGCCCTAAAAACTGAAATACTGTTGCTATCGCACAAATAACAAGTCCAATTATGATAATAGGCATATAATCTTTACAGTATCTTATTAGTTTAATCCAGGTTTTTTTAAATTCTTTAGCTTTTTCGCCACTATTAGCACCTAATGGTGAGAAAGGTCTACCGAAGCCACTGCTTTTTTTAATGTTTTCTTTTTCTTTCATGACTTTAACTCCTCTTCACTTAATTGTGACATAGCGATTTCTTTATATATTTTACATTTTTCTAATAATTCTTTATGTGTTCCAGTACCAACAATCTTTCCTTCATCAAGTACAATTATTTTATCTGCACTCATAATAGTACCTATTCTTTGTGCAACTATTAAGGTTGTGATTCCTCTAGTTTCTTTTTTTAACTCATTACGTAAAATGCGATCTGTTTTATAATCAAGTGCAGAAAACGAATCATCAAAAATATAGATTTCTGGATTTCTATAAATTGCACGTGCAATTGCTAATCTTTGTTTTTGTCCGCCAGATATATTTGTTCCTTCCTGAGCAATGTCAGATTTATAATTTTTCTTCATTTTTTCTACAAAATTTTTTGCCTGAGCGATTTTAACGGCTTTTTTTACTTCATCAATTTCCCTATTCTTTTCACCATTATCACCATAGGTCACATTAGATTCTACGGTTCCTTTAAATATTACTGCTTTTTGTGGAACATAACCTATTTTATTAAGAAGTGCTTCAAGTTTATAATCTTTAACATTAATACCATCTATAAGTATCTCACCTTCTGTTACATCGAAGAAACGAGGCACAAGATTTATAAGTGTAGATTTGCCACTACCAGTTGAACCTATAAAAGCCAGGGTTTCCCCCTTTTTAGCAATAAAACTAATATTTTCTAAAACAAATTCTGAAGCATCAGGATATCTGAAACTAACATTTCTAAATTCCACTTCACCAACGATTCCAGATTTACCTTCTGTTTCACTCCCATCTAAAATTTTTGGTTCAGTATCAAGAACCTCATTAATACGTTTTACAGAAACGCTTGCTCTTGGTAACATAATAAATATCATAATAAGCATCATAAAACTCATTATAACTTGCATTGCATATTGACTAAATACTACCATGTCTGAAAATATTATTAATTTATCCATTACCTGAGCAGAGTCTATTAGATATGCACCTATCCAATAGATTACAAGTGAAAGTCCACTCATAACTATTGTCATTACAGGCATCATTATAGACATAGATTTATTTGTAAATAGAGTTGTGCTTGTAAGTTCATCATTTGCTTTTTCAAACTTTTCTTCTTGATACTTTTCAGCATTATAAGCGCGAACCACACGTACACCGGTCAGGTTTTCTCTAGCTATACTAGTTATATTATCAGTAAGAATTTGCATTTTTTTGAATTTTGGTACTACAAATATCATTATAAATATAACTGTTAATAATACAATTCCAAGAGCCCCGCCTGTTGCAAGACTCCATTCAAAACCTTTCCCCGCTATTTTAGTTATTGCCCAAATTGCCATAATAGGTGCTTTGATAATTAATTGTAATCCCATTGTAATAAACATTTGAACTTGAGTAATATCATTTGTAGAGCGTGTTATTAAACTTGCAGTAGAAAAACGTCTTATTTCTTCCATTGAAAAAGAATCTACTTTAGTGAATATTTGACTGCGAAGTCTTTGTGAAAAAGAAGATGCAATACGGGCTGAAAAGTATCCAACTATAATTGCACTTATGAAACTTCCTAATGCACAAAGAAGCATGTATCCACCCGAGATCCATATATTTTTCATTATGCTTCCTGGGGTTTGAACAAGCCTAGTTATTTCTGACATATATTCAGGCAATTTTAAATCAAGCCAAACCTGTATAATTATTAATATTAAGCAAATCAATGCTTGTAGCCATTCTTTTGTTTTTAAATATCTTAAAATTTTAATCATATTTTTCTCCTAGTATTTTGTTAACTAAATTATTAATAATTATATTTGTTAGGTTTGTTATTAATATATTTGATTCAGTTCTATTTCCCAATCAAATGTCAGCTATCATATTATAATATACTTTTACTTACTTATTTATTATTGTCTTCTAAATTTTTAATTATCTTTTCCATTACATAAAAAAATGATTTAAATTCTTCCTCTGTAATACCTTCTTTTATTTTTTCTTCTAATGAATCCATAACTTTTTTAAAAGTTTCACTTAATTTAATTGATTTATCTGTCAATATTATTTTTTTTAACCTTGCATCATTTTTAACAGATTCTCTTTTAATAAAGCCTTTTCTTTCAATCGTTTGTATAATATTAGTAACTGTTGATCTTCTAATATTAAATGCCATTTCTATATCTCGTTGAAACAAATCTCTGTTTGAATTTTCACTAATATATCCCAACACAATCGTTTGAACTGGAGTTAAATCACTATGATGCAATTGTTCAATATTATTATCTGCATATCTTTTGAGCATATTAAATATTTTTTTCATTTCAACTATAACTTTTAATTCTCCATTCATAAATAATATCCCCTTTAATAATGTTAGTATTCTAACAATTCAATTATAAACATTATATATCAACAAAATAAAAAATGTCAAGCAGACATTTAAAAATAATTTATTCTTTTTTATATTTATAAAAATTTAAAACTTTAATATTTTAATATTTTATTAAATTTCGGTAATTTCAGTCATATTTTTTGACTTTTTAATTCAAAATGCTTGAAAATTTCACAAGTAACGTGTATAATTTGTTATGCATTGTTATTGCAGGTGTGGCGAAACTGGCAGACGCACTAGACTTAGGATCTAGCGAGGCAACTCATGGGGGTTCAAGTCCCTTCACCTGCACCAGATATGAGTGAAATGGCTTCCAAAAGTTGGAATGTGAGTTGTATAATAAAGATACAACTTCACAAACTGAAGGGAGCTTTTTAAATTAGAATAACAATACAAGATAAATTAAATATCTGTAAATAACATATTATAGTACAAGATATTATTCATCAGGATTCGATGAAGTATTGACTAGTGAAAAACCCTATGTATTTTTTTTGAAAAATATTAAATAATCAACAAAGAAAATTTTGTTGGGATAAAAATTATAAATATCTAATTAAAAAAACAAAGGAAATGTGAGAGTATGATATATAGATATAGTTTATTAAATTTTTTTATATTATTTTAATTTTCTTGAAACGATTTAAAATAAATAATCTTAACTTTTCATCATTTTCTTCTCAATCAGTTACAAAACTATTTTTTTGGGGATTAAATAAATTTATAAAAATTTTGATCCAATATATATTAATATAATTATTCCTAAAGCTATCCTGTAATATCCAAATATTTTAAAATCAGATTTTTTAATATAATTCAATAGGAATTTAATGGCAATTAAAGATACTACAAATGCGGTAAAAGTTCCTACTATAAGAATTATACACTCTTGAGATGTGAAATTAAATCCATATTTTAATATCTTATATCCACTAGCTCCAACAATTGCTGGAATTGCAAGGAAAAATGAAAACTCTGCTGCAATATATCTCGAGGTTCCAAGCAGCATGGATCCTATAATTGTAGAGCCAGACCTAGATGTTCCAGGAATTAATGCTAACATTTGGTATAAACCTATTTTAAATGATTTTTTATAGCCTATATCTTCTAAATTATTGATTTTTGGCATTCTTTTTTTATTTTCAATAATTATAAATATAATTCCATATATGATAAGTGCTAAAGCTACAACAATTGAATTATATAATAATGAATCTATATAATCATCAAATAAAAACCCTATTATTCCAACAGGAATTGATGCTATTATGATTTTTAACCATAAATAAAAAGTATTTTTTCTTTCTAATTTATTTTTTTTGATAGGATTTAACTTATTAAAAAATAATAATATAACAGCTAATATTGATCCAAACTGGATAACCACCATAAACATATCCATAAATTTTTTAGACATATTTAAATCTAAAAAGTCGTTTAAAATAATAAGATGTCCTGTACTACTGATTGGTAACCATTCTGTAATACCTTGAACTACACCAAAAATTATTGTTTTGATTATAATAATAAAATTCATATTTCCTCCATATAAATACTATTTAATTTTATACTTTTTATTATTGATTGTAAATAATTACGTTCTATAATTTATATTTTTTAATTTTTGTTATATATCCGTCTATTTAAATCAATTCCATATAATTGCATTTTTATAATTATATGATTAATTTGATTATGAGTTAAATTAAACTTTTTCAAGTCTCGTTTTTTTAGTTTCCATAAATCTTTTATTGTATAAATTTGATTGTTTTTTAATATTAATAAAGTTTCACAATCAACATTTAATTTATCAATATGATTATTAAGTAATAAATTTGACATAATATTCTGCTTTCTACTTATTTATTTTGCTCTATACATTTTATAATAAAATTTTTAGTATCTTCATAGTTCATACCCAAAACAATTGAGAATTCTTCATATAAATATTTTTCTGCAAGATTAAAATAATTAGTATCTCTGCTTGTTGTTATTTTATTACTTTTTTCTTTATCTTTAAAATAAGCTGTTTTAATAATTTTTATAAAATCTTCTGGTTTACCAGAATTAATTAATAATTTATATTCCTTTTCAATTAAATGACCATCCATAACTAATATTTCAATATTGGGAATTTCATTAATAATTTTTTCAATTTCTTTTTTACTAATCAACGGTCTTAAACTTCCCCAAAGATTAGCAACAGGTACCTCTATTTTTAAGGAATCATTAGATATAGGTACTAATATATAATAATTACTGTTATTAGCCCTATTTTTTTTAATTTCAATTATTCTACAAATTTCTTTTTTATAAACTACATGATTTCCTACTTTAAACATAGTATTTGCCTCCTATTTTCAATTTTAAAATTGAAAGTTTTATTTAAAAAGTAGCTATTCAACAGGATTTACGCCATTGAATAGCTACTCGTTATAATTAATTATACCACATTTTTTCGTTTTATATGTTATTATATCCTATAGTTTTAAATATATTAGATTAAGCACTTATTTATATAGTGCTTTAATTTGGTTTAATAATGGTTAAATCAAGAGTTGTTTATTCTATAATACATTATAAACCATTTAAACAATTAAGGCATTTTGTAATGGTTTTATCTTTATACTATATTTTTATGTTTTTTAGATGTTATAGACTAAAAATAGACTATTTAATATTAAAGAAAAAAACTACATTCCTGTAGTCTTTAGTATTTTCAGTGGTGGACCTTGTAGGACTCGAACCTACGACCGCCCGGTTATGAGCCGGATGCTCTAACCAACTGAGCTAAAGGTCCATTCGTTTATATAATATATCATAATTGTTTAAAGAATTCAATTATTTTTTTCACAAAAAAAAGAAGAAAGTTATTTACTTCCTTCTAATCTACTTATCAAGTCTATTTTGAACATTTCTTTTTGTGCATGAGCTTTAGAAATCATTATTCCTTTATATGCTGTTAGCTCAGTTTTGTGCCCATCCATTAAAATATCTTTTGGTTCTAATGAATTTAACATAACTGTATTTTCACTTCTATAAACTGTATAATTCAATTTTACTTCTCCATATACTTTTACAAATAAATTATCTGTAGGAAGTTTTAATTCATATGTTTCTTTTTGCTCATGTTTATTTATAGAAACTAATTCTCCAACAAACTCTCCAGTTCTTAATTTTGGATAGAAATCAAATACTAGTTTCTTATAAGCCATCATGTTATATTTCTTTAAACTTCTCTCTAATTTTTTGTAATAATTTTCATCAAGATAGTCAAGTAAAAATCTCCCTTTCATCTTAACAAACCCCCTCTAAAATTAGTGATATAATTATACAACAATTAAGGAATATTGTCAAGTTTTTAGGTCCTCCTTTAAAATATTGTCTTTTCTATTATCTCCTTATTTAACTTTTCAATAAAATCTTTTAAGCCAATATTTAATGTTTCTTCACTTCCCCTTATCCTATAACTTATAGTATCAGTGTTCTTTTCCTTATCTCCTATAATCAGAGTATAAGGAATTTTCTTTAGCACACTTTCTCTCATTTTATATCCAAGCTTTTCATCTCTTTCATCCACTTCTACTCTAACATTATGTTGTAATAATTCATTTTTTATACAGCTTGAATATTCTAAGTGATACTCATTATTAACAGGTATTATATTCACTTGTAGTGGACTTAACCATAAAGGGAAGGCTCCGACATAATGTTCAATCAGTATGCCTATAAATCTTTCTATAGAGCCAAATATTGCTCTATGGAGCATAACAGGTCTCTTTTTTTCACCGTTTCTGTCAATATAAGTCAAATCAAATCTTTCTGGAAGATTCATATCAAGTTGAATTGTTCCACATTGCCATGTTCTACCAAGTGAGTCTTTTATATGAAAATCTAATTTTGGACCATAAAATGCTCCATCTCCTGGATTTAAATTATATTTAATATTAGCCTTTTTACAGGCATTTTCCAATGCTTCTTCTGATTTATCCCAAACTTCAACTTCACCTATATACTTTTCTTCAGGTCTTGTAGATAGTTCAATAGAATACTCTAAATTAAATGTTTTATAAATTTTATCAAAAAATTTAATTAAATTTATAGTTTCATTTTCAATTTGACTATCTATCATATATATATGAGCATCATCTTGAGTAAACATTCTAACTCTAAATAAACCACTCAATGCTCCGCTTGCCTCATGTCTGTGTACTAAACCAAGTTCCCCAACTTTTAGTGGGAATTCTTTATAAGAGTGCAAACTATTTTTATACACAAGTAATCCACCAGGACAATTCATAGGTTTAATGGCAAATTCCTTATCATCTATAGATGAAGTATACATATTATCTTTATAATTAAACCAGTGACCGCTTACTTCCCAAAGTTCTTTCCCAAGCATAATTGGAGTAGTAATAAATTTATAGCCTTCTTTTTTATGTTCTTCATACCAGAAGTCTTCCAGTTCTTTTCTTAAAATAATACCATTCGGCAGCCAGAAAGGAAATCCTGGCCCATATTCACTTATCATAAACAATTCTAATTCGCGCCCCAATTTTCTATGATCTCTTTTTTTAGCTTCTTCCAAGAAATTCAAATGAATATTTAAATCCTCTTCTGTATCAAAACATATTCCATATATTCTTTGGAGCATTTTATTTTTAGCATCGCCTTTCCAGTATGCACCACTAACTTTTAATAATTTAAAATATTTTAATTCTTTAACAGTTTCAGTGTGAGGCCCTCTACATAAATCAGTGAAATCTCCCTGAGTGTAACAGCTTATTACTGAGCCATCTTCCATATTACTAATTAAATCTAATTTATATTCATCATCTTTAAACATATCAAGTGCTTCTTTTTTTGAGAGTTCACTTCTTACTATTCTTTTACCATCTTTACTTATTTTTTTCATTTCCCTTTCTATTAATGGTAAATCTTCTTCAGTAATATAAATACCCTTTAAATCAACATCATAATAAAACCCTTCATCTATTACAGGGCCTACCCAAAATTTTGCTTCTGGATATAAATGTTTAATCGCCTGTGCCATTAAATGAGCACAACTATGATTTAAAATATTTAATTTTTCATTGTTTTTTATTTCTTTCATTTTCTTTCTCCTTTTCTTTTTTAAATTTATCTCTTAAATTTTTCATTTCTTTATTAACCGCTACGATTCTTTTTTCAATAGCTTTTATTTTACTGTCATCCGTGAGTTTTGCTTTAGTTTTAATTAGCATTAATTTTTCAGTTCTAACCTCACTAATCGCATCATCTAACTCTTTTTGTTTCATAACACTCTCCTTTTATATAAATAAAAACACTCCAAAAGGAGTGCTTATAAACACGGTACCATCCTAAGATTTAACTTTATTTAAGTATAACGGCTTAACTTCCGTAGGCTATTAACCTCTTTCCAAGGGAGTAATCATTAATATCATTATTAGTTTTCACCTACCACTAACTCTCTATAAATTACTATTAACAATCTTGTCCTCTTCATCAATTTACAAATATATTTTACCACGATATTATATGAATATCAATAAATTTAAATCATTATCCAGTTTATATAATTTATCTGTTTGAATCATCTATATTTAATAATCTGGTATGTTCTTTTTTCATCTTTTCTATTTCTGATAATTTCCTTTGCATATCTTCTATGTCTTCAGGACTCATTGAAGCTAAGTATTCGTTTAAAGGATCGGATTTTACATAAGTATTTGGCATTTCGACTTTTTCTTTTAAATCTGAAGATATGTCCATTTCTTCTTCCCAAAAGTCCATGTCAATATCATCTGTATTAGGGTATCTGTCTTTTGTATACATTCCACTATGAGCCTTATAAAAAGTTGGTTTTTCATATCTACCCATGGATAATGAGATAGGTTTTCTTTCATCTCTAAATATGCTTTCATCAAGTATTGCAGATTGTGAAGGATTTTTTTCTATTTCTCCTTTACGCTCTTTTTCTTGAATTATTTTTTGCACATTAAAATCTTTGCTATTAAATTTTAATGCTTCATATAAATAAAGAGCTAAAACTAAAAACTTTAATATATTCAACATTATATCAATAACAAACTCTGTATCATCTTTTTCTTTCACTATGTATCCATTTGACTCAATCATCTGTTTAACAAAAGGCTTACATTTGGCTATTATTATTAAACCCATTGTATTAGTATATAAAGTTGATAATATATATAAATTAAGTAATAACATAATAACCTCTTCCATGATAACACCCCACTTCTAAATATTAATGCTGTTTATTATACCAAAAATAAGCTATTAAGTCAAATTATTGACAAAATATAATTTTAATTGTATTATCAACTCATGAAAAAGAAGAAATTTAAATTAATTGATGCTGTAATTATTATATCTATAATACTTTTTATTACTTCATTTATACTTATTTTATATAAGAAAAATATTGAAGATAATATAAAAGAAGAAAATAATGTGATAAAAACTGTTGTAAATGAAGAATTAAGTAACTTTGAACTTATTAATAATTTTAAAAATGAATTTAACAACTCGGACATAATTGCTATATTAAAAATATCAGACATTATAGAGATTCCGCTGGTTCAGGGCAGTGATAATAAATACTATATGAAATATGGATTAAATAAAATAAAAATACCAGGTGGAGCTCCATTTATAGATTATAGAACTAGCATAGGAGATAAACAGATTAATATATATGGACACAACTCTACAAGATACGATTTACCATTTAAAAAGTTAGAAAATTATTTAAACAATGATTATACTAAGAATAATGATATTATAGAACTTAAAACAATAGATAAAACTTATAAGTACATAATTAGTTATATATATTTAGATAAAAAAAGTGATAATGCAGAACATTATAAGTATAAATATGATAATGATACTTCCTGGCTAAAACATATCAATAAAATGAAAGAAAAATCAATATATAAAAGTGATATTGATTTAAATGAATATGATAATATATTAATTATTCAGACATGTTTATTTGGAAATAATAGAAATAAACTATTATTAATAGTAGCTAAACAATTTAATTAAATATAAAAAAATTCAGTTTAATTGCTGAATTTTTTCTTTATTATAAGGCTTCCTATTAATGATATTGAACTTACTATATACATAACTTCCGGAAGGATGGAATTCTCAATTCCAGTGTCTGTTGGTTCATCTCCACCAGTACCAGCTAATTCATATATATAAGTGATTATAATTTCTCCTTCAATATAGTTTCCAGATTCTGATCCTTCTACAGATTTTAATATGTACTCATCTATATCTTCAGGCTTAGATTCGTATGATGTTCCAACCTGCTGTGAAGTTACTTTGCTTTCTAGCAATTCTTTACCATTTTCATCTACGTAATTAATAATTAATTTACCCATTACTTTTTCATAAATGTAAGTTACCAATGTGTTTCCGTCTGTGTATTTTCCTGATGCATTTTCAGAAGCTGTAACCAGTTTCCACATATTGTATATTCCTGATGTATCTAATGAACTTGTTGTGTATGAGGTTCCTTGCTGTTCGGTTTTTT
>CAZBKY010000002.1:50757-53894 GCA_964492595.1 uncultured Muribaculaceae bacterium | reverse complement strand
ATTAGAAAGTTAACTAAAAACTAGATTTATTTTTAATAAATTCCCTGAGCATTTTAATAAGTGCTCTTTTTTCTATTCTAGAAACATAACTTCTACTAATTTTTAATTTTTTGGCAATTTGTTTTTGAGTTTGCTCTTCTTCATTTAACAGTCCATATCTCATAACAATGATTTTCTTTTCACGGTCTGATAACACATTTATAAAATTTTTAAGTAATTTTATATCATCTTTTAGTGATACATCATCAACAATATCTGTGGTTTCTTCTTTTATGACATCTGCGAATGTTATTTCGTTTCCGTCTTTATCATATCCAATAGAGTCATTTAAACTAACATTATTCATATTTTTTTTATTACTTCTAAAATACATAAGTATTTCATTCTCGGCACATTTCGCAACATATGTAGTAAGTTTTACATTTTTATGTGGACTATATGAGTCAATTCCTTTGATAAGTCCTATAGTTCCTATACTTATAAGATCATCTGAGTCTTCCTTAAATTTATCATATTTTTTTACAATATGAGCTACAAGTCTTAAATTATGCTCTATAAGTTTTCCTCTTGCATCTTTGTCACCTAAAATCATTCTGTTTATATATTTATCCTCAGTCTCTTTATCTAGCGGTTCTGGAAACACATTAATTGAATAACTCGTTGTAAAAAATAAACATTCCCTCAAAAATTTTAATATCTTTTTTAGCATATTTTATCCCCTAACAAATTTTATGAATTTATAAATTATAAATAACAGAAATTTGTCTGGATATAAATAGTTTTAAGAAACTTAAAAAATTCAAGCTATACAGATTTAAAAAATATAAGGTGTGTTTAAAAAAACGCTGAAAGTGATGATGTTACAAAATAAAACTTAATTTCTAATTTTAATTTAACAGAGGTGCAGACAGATGCAATTTTAGAGATGAAATTGCGCCTATTATTGAAAGCGCAAGAAATAGATAAAATAAAAAAAGATAATTATTGAAAAAAATTTAAATAAGATTTGTGTCCTAAAAAATGCAAGTCTTATTTTTTTGGTGAAACATTTTTTTAATGAAAAAATATAAATATTTTTTAGCAATTATGTATTGACATTGCCAAAATCGCATACTATAATAGTGTTAGCACTTCCAAAAAAAGAGTGCTAAAGGAGGTATAAAGTGATAGATTCTAGACAAAGTAATATTCTAAAATCAATAGTTGAAGAATATGTAAAAACAGCAAGACCTGTCAGTTCAAAAAGTTTATGCAAGAAATTCAAATGTTCTTCGGCAACTGTAAGAAATGATATGGCACAGTTGGAAACTTTAGGATATTTAGAAAAAACACATATATCTTCTGGTCGTATTCCAGCACAGAGGGGTTATCGCTATTATGTTGATTACTTAATGGAGCCTAAAAACATATCGGGAGAAGATATGCTGAAACTTCAAACTATATTTTCAAATAACCAGTTAGATTTAAATGAAGCAATTAGCAAGAGTCTAGAAATAGTATCAGATATGACAAATTATACATCAGTAGTTTTAGGATCTGCTTCTAAATTAAATACTTTGAAAAAAGTTGAAGTTATTCCAATAAATGAAAACAAAGTAATAGCGGTAGTAATAACTGATAAAGGTCATGTTGAATATAAGGAAGTTAAGTTGCCTCAATCTATTGATTCAGCTGAAGTAATGAAAACAACTGAACTTCTAAACAAAATGCTGATTGGAACACCACTTGATGAGGTTGGAAGTAAACTGGAGTTTGAAATAAAACCCATAATATCCAACTATGTTAAGAATTATGAAGTATTATATAATGCTTTTTATCAGGCATTAAGTAATTTTTCAGAAGAAAAGAGTGTTAAATTTAGCGGTAAAACCAATATATTAAAACAACCGGAATTTGATAAAGTCGATGATGTTAAAAGCATTATAAGTAAATTTGAAAGAAATGATATTGTGAGTAAAATTGAAGGTACTGATGATGAGGTTAAGGTATATATTGGAACAGAAAGTGAATTTGATGACAATGTGACTATTATTAAAACGAAGTATAAGACCCAAACTGATGAAGGAACAATTGCTATTATAGGACCTAAGCGAATGGAATATGAAAGAGTAATAACTTTGCTTGAATACATAAAAGAGAATATTGAAGCAAGTTGTAAAGGAGGAACAGGTGAAGGAAAACAAAAAACAAATCAGTAAAGGAAATAAAAGTCTGAAAATAATTGAAGAATTACAAAACCAGAATAAAGAATTAAATGATAAAAATTTAAGATTACAGGCGGAATTTATAAACTTTAAAAATAGAACATCTATTGAAATAGGAGAGATGTTAAAATATGAAGGGGAGTCCCTCATAAAAGATATGCTTCCTATAGTCGATAATTTTGAAAGAGCGATTATGCTTGATGATAATGATTTAAGTGATGATGTAAGCAAATTCCTTTCGGGATTTAAAATGATTTATGGCAATTTTATTTCCATATTCGATGAAATGGATATTAAAGAAATAGATTGTTTAGGCAAAGAGTTTGATCCTAAAATATCAGAAGCAGTATTTACAGAACATGATGAAAACAAACCTGCAAATGTAGTAGTAGAAATTATTGCGAAAGGATACACATACAAAGGTAAAGTTATAAGACCTGCGATGGTTAAGGTAAATATTTAATATGGAGATAAGTTTAGATGAGCAGTTAACCTTGATTTTATCAATAGAGTTTGCTAAATCCATGATGACTAATCCAACTGAATTTTTATCTGATGAAGATATTTGCGGAGAAGAAATTTATGATTTAAGCATTCGATCTATGAAAGAATTATTATACAAGGTGATTGCCAAAATGATTTATGAAGGATACGATAAAGAACAGATATTTAAAGCTATAGATAAAATTTCAAAACAGAATATATATAAAATGATTCCAGAATATGAAAAAAGAAAAATAATAAGTGGTGCTAGAAGCTTAGTACTAGAAAGAAAGGATGATGAAAATGAGTAATAAAATTATAGGTATAGACCTAGGAACAACAAACAGTTGTGTCGCGGTACGTGAAGGAAATGAGGTAAAGGTTATTCCAAATGCGGAAGGAAATAGAACAACCCCATCAGTAGTATCGTTTAAAAATGGAGAAACAAGA
>CAZBKY010000002.1:30859-50747 GCA_964492595.1 uncultured Muribaculaceae bacterium | reverse complement strand
ACTAAAGAAAAAGTGAGTGCAGGAGGTAAGAGTTATACTCCTCAGGAGATAAGTGCTAAGATTCTGATGAATTTAAAACAGACGGCTGAGGCATATTTGGGAAGTGAGGTTAAAAAGGCAGTTATAACAGTACCCGCATATTTTAACGATGCCCAAAGACAGGCTACAAAAGATGCTGGGAAAATTGCAGGGTTAGAAGTAGAGAGAATTATAAATGAACCTACTGCTGCCGCTTTAGCATATGGTCTTGATAAACAAGATAAATCACAAACAGTTCTTGTATATGATTTAGGTGGTGGTACATTTGATGTATCTATACTTGAACTTGGAGATGGAGTATTTGAGGTAAAAGCAACTGCAGGTAATAACAAATTAGGGGGCGATGACTTTGATAACAGAGTTATTGATTACCTTGTTGATACATTTAAAAAAGAAAATGGTGTAGATTTATCTAAAGATAAACTTGCTATGCAAAGACTAAAGGAAGGTGCTGAGAAAGCTAAAAAAGATTTAAGTGGTGTAGTTACTACTCAAATTAGTTTACCATTCATAACACAGGGAGAAAATGGTCCCCTTCATTTAGATATGACATTAACAAGAGCTAAATTTGAAGATTTAATCAGAGATTTAGTTGAATCAACAAGAAAAGAATTAAAAAATGCTTTAAAAGATTCTAAACTTGATAAGAAAGATATAGATAAGGTATTATTAGTAGGAGGATCTACTCGTATACCTTGCGTTCAAGCATTAGTTAAAGAAGAATTAGGAAAAGAAGGAAGTAAGGAAATAAATCCTGATGAAGCGGTTGCAATGGGTGCTGCTATCCAGGGAGCTGTTTTATCTGGAGAGGTTGAAGATTTAGTTTTACTTGATGTCACTCCATTAAGTTTAGGTATTGAAACTCTTGGCAATGTTATGACAGTATTAATTCCAAGAAATACAACAATTCCTACAACCAAGTCACAAGTATTCTCTACTGCCGCTGATAATCAGCCTGCAGTGGATATCCATATACTTCAAGGAGAAAGACCTATGGCTGGTGACAACAAAACTTTAGGACACTTTCAGTTAACAAATATACCACCCGCACCAAGAGGAATTCCTCAAATAGAAGTATCATTTGATATAGATGCCAATGGTATTGTTAATGTTAAGGCAAAAGATTTGGGAACAAATAAAGAACAGGCAATAACTATTACTTCAAATACAAACTTATCAGATGAAGAAATAGATAAAATGATGAAAGAGGCAGAAGCAAACAAAGAAGCAGATTCTAAGAAAAAAGAAATGGCTGAGGTTAAAAACGAGACAGAACAGTTGATTTTCACCACAGAAAAAGCTATTAAAGATCTAGGAGAAAAAGTAAAAGATGATGAAAAATCAGAATTAGAAACTTTAATTGAAGATGCTAAAAAAGCTTTAGAAACTGAAGATATTGATAAAATCAAGGAGTCTAAAGATAAATTATCAGAAAAAGCCATGGCTTTATCTTCAAGAGTTTATGAAGAGTTAAATAAGGCACAAGGTGAAAAAGAAACAAAAACAGAAGAACCAGAAGAAGAAAAAGACAGCAAAGTTAAAGAAGCTGAATACGAAGAAAAATAAATGAGTTATAAGGGCTCTTACAAAAAGAGCCCTTAATAATATAAGAAGGAGATTTAAAGTGGATAAAAAATTTGCTGAGTATTTAATAAACCATTGTTTAACCACTGGAGCTGATTTTAGTGAAATTTTCTATGAAGATACTGAAAAAACCATTATCTCTTTAAGAGATAAAAAAATAGATGATGTAAATACAAAATATTTAGAAGGTGTGGGAATAAGACTTGCACTAAAAGATAATATTTTATATGCTCACAGCAATATAATTACCAAAGAAAATTTAACTAAAATTATAGATGAATTGAAATTGAATTTTAATTCCAGGATAAAATTCAAAAATATAAAATTAAAAAGACTATCACATCAATCAGAATTTATTGACATAAGTGATAAAGATAAAAAAGAGTATCTTTACAACATTGATAAAATTGCGAGAAACTTAGATAAAAGAGTAAAAGAAGTGAGTGCTTCTTTTGTTAAAACAAAAGGTAAAGTTATAATTGCTTCATCTAATGGAAAGTATGTGATTGAAGAGAGAAATTATGCTAGATTAAATTTCACTATTGTGGTGAGTGATAATGATAAAACAGAAAGCAGTTATTACAGCAAGGGATTTATAAATGGATATGAGTTTTTAAAGAATATGAATATAGAAGAAGTTGTGAAAAACTATGTTGATATTGCCATAAAAAGCCTGAGTGCAATATATATTAAAGGTGGTAAGATGCCTGTAATATTAGGGTCTGGCTTTGGTGCAGTTATATTTCATGAAGCCTGCGGTCATTCAATGGAAGCAACTAGTGTCGCAAATGGTTTATCAGTTTTGAATAACAAACTTGGTAAAAAAATCGCATCTTCAAAAGTGACTATAGTTGATGATGGAACTATACCTAATTTATGGGGAACAACTTATTATGATGATGAAGGAAACAAAACAAAAAGAAATGTTCTTATAAAAAATGGCATTTTAAAGAGTTACTTGGTTGACGAACTAAACGATAGAAAAATGAAACATGGAATTACTGGAAGTGGCAGAAGAGAAAGTTATAGATATGCTCCCACATCAAGAATGAATAATACTTATCTTGAAAAGGGAAAAGATAAATTTGAGGATATGCTAAAAGATATTAAATATGGATTATATGCTAAAAAAATGGGTGGAGGAAGTGTTGATCCGACCACTGGAGATTTTAATTTTAATGTAAATGAAGGATATATTATTAGAAAAGGCAAGATTTGTGAGCCTGTAAAAATGGCAAGTTTAATAGGTAATACTCTTGAAATATTGAATAATGTTGACATGGTGAGTGATGACATAGATTATGATATAGGTTTTTGTGGTAGTAAGAGTGGTAATGTACCTGTAATAATAGGGGAGCCAACTATAAGAATATCATCAATTTTGGTTGGAGGTGCTTCTAATGATTAAAAAGTTAATTGAAAATGGTAAGAAAAACAATATAAAAATTGAAGTATTGGAATTTTCTGGTATTAGTAGTAATATTACAATATTTAATAAAAAATTAGAAAAATTTTCTTTATCAAACAATGTTAATTACCATATAAAGTCTTTATATAAAGGCAAAGTATTAAATATATCTATACCAAACTTAAATAATATTGATAAAATAATTAATGCTATAAAAAGAAACTCCGAGATATCCGATAATATAGATAAAACAGAATTTGCAAAACCTATTGATATAAAAGAAAAGAAAATAAAGGATTTAAACTTGGATTTAAATAAAATAAAAGAATATTTGTTAACTTTAAATGATTATAAAAAACAATACCCTAATTTAAAAACAATTATTAGTTATTTTAATTATGGTAAATCTAAAAAATCACTTGTAAACGAAGATGTAAATTTACATGATGAAAATCAAAGCATAAGTATATATGTTGAATTAGTTTTTAAATCTGGTAAAAAAATAGAAACAGATGGTTTAAGTATATTTGCTAAGGAATTTAGTAAAAAAGAATTTGAAGAAAAATTAATAAATAAATTAAATAACCTTAATAATAAATTAAATTCTGTAATTCCCTCTTCGATGAAGACTAAAGTATTGCTAACTAATGAATCAATGTATGATATTTTTAAAGCATTTTTAAAAATTTATTTTGCAAAAACGATAAGGTTTAATACTTCTCCCTTAAGCGGCAAATTAAATATCCAAGTATTTTCGGATAAAATAACAATTATCGAAGATCCGGCCAATGAAAATATGGTGACAAGTAAATTATTTGATAGCGAAGGAACAAAAACAAATTATAAAGAAATTGTTAAAAAGGGAGTATTTAAAACTATTCTTTATGATAATAAAGAAGCAATACTTGCTAAAACTGAATCCACTGGTAATGCGGATTGGGTATCCAATTGTTATATAAAGCCCGGAGGAAAACCATTTGAAGAATTAATTAAAATAATGGATAATGGGGTAATAATAGACAGAATTGATGGAATACATGCGGGAATTAAAACTCTAACTGGAGAAATTTCTTTGCAGAGTCAGGGATATATAGTTAAAAATGGCAAGAAAGAGGGCGCTATTAAAATGTTCGTAATGACTACAAACTTATTTGAATTATTGAATAATGTAATAAGTGTTGGTAATGATTTAGAGATGTTTGATTCAACTGGAGGGTGTCCTTCTATGTTGGTTGATAATATTGATATATCAGGAAATTAAAGAGGTAATATTATGGCTAAAAGAGATTATTATGAGATATTAGGTGTAAATAAAAATGCGACTGAAGATGAAATCAAAAGTGCATTTAGGAAATTAGCAAAAAAATATCATCCAGATGTTTCTAAAGAAGAAAATGCTGCTGAAAAATTTAAAGAAGCTCAGGAAGCTTATGCAGTCTTATCAGATCAGGCTCAAAGAAGTAAATATGATAAGTTCGGTCACTCTGCCTTTGAAGGGCCAACAGGTGGAGCATCTGGAGGATATGATTTCAGCGGATTTGATTTTTCAAGCATATTTGATGAAATATTTGGCGGAAATTCCAATTTTTCTTCCTTTGGTTTTGGAGACTTTATGGGCGGAGGAAGAAGAAACAGAGCCACCAAGGGCAGAGATCTTGGTTATCTAATGGAGATAACCTTTGAAGAAGCCGCATTTGGATGCAAAAAAGAAATTGAGATTGAAATGGTAGATAAATGCTCTAGCTGTGATGGTAATGGAGGGCACGGAGAAAAAACTTGTCCTGATTGTGAAGGAAGCGGATATGAAGTTACTGAGACAAGTACTCTATTTGGATCATTTTCATCTAGAACTGTATGTCGCAAATGTGGTGGCAAGGGAGTAATTTACAAAGAAAATTGTGATAAATGCCATGGAAGAGGCAAAATAAAATCAAAAAAAACCATTACTATAAGTGTTCCAAAAGGAATAAATTCAGGCGAACAGGTAAGACTTAGCGGGAAAGGAGAATCTGGATCAAATGGTGGCCCTAATGGAGACTTATATATAGAGTTTTCTGTTAAATCGCACCCATTATACAAAAGAGAAGGATATGATATTTATATAGATTTACCTGTTACAATATGTGATTTGGCTCTGGGCAGCACTAAAGTAATTAAAACTTTAAATGGCAAAGTAGAACTTAAAATTCCAGCATATTCAAATGCCGGAGATGTTCTAAGAATTAAAAACAAAGGAATTGAAACAGATTCATGGAAAAATGGAGACTTTTATGTTACATTAAAATTAGTCGTACCTCAAAAGTTATCAAAAAATCAAAAAGAATTATTTGAAGAGTTAAAAGAAACAGATTTAGAGAATAGTATTGAATTTGAAAGATTTGAGAAATTAAATAAGTAAATTTTAAAAAGATAAGCACAATATTATTATGGATACAGTAATTCTCTGCTTTTCAATTATGATTATTAGAGCTATAGAGACATCTATGGCTACTGTTAGAATGATATTTACAATAAGAAATAAAAAAGTTGTATCTACTTTAATTGCATTTATTGAAATTCTTATATGGTTTTTGATTGTAAAAAAAGCCATAACTACGCAAGAAAACAATATATTTATAGCAATAAGTTACGCCTTTGGATTTGCTATAGGGACTTATCTTGGCATGATTATTAATGAGAAAAGAGTTCCCACAAATCTAATGGTAATAGCGGTAATATCTAAAAATAAAAACGATATATTCAGTAATTTAAATAAAGCAGGGTTTGCTTTCAGTGTATTAAAAGCAAAAGGGAGAGATTTAAAAACGACTAAAGACATAGTATTCATCGTAACCAGTAGTAAGAAACTAAAAGGTTTGGAAAAAATTCTTCTTGAATATGATAAAAAAACATTTATAATAACCAATGAACCGAAACAAATATTTAATGGTAGATATTAAAAAAAAGAGTTTTTGAAATTTTTGTCGTATATAATAAGTAGAGGGGAATTATGGCGGAGTATAAAGACAATTCTTTAGTAAATAAAATAGTGATGTCAAATAATATTGTTGATGTCATTTCTTCTTATATTAATTTAGAACATAAAGGTAAAAATTTTTTTGGAGTCTGTCCATTTCATGATGATCATTCTCCTAGTATGTCAGTAAGTCCTGAGAAGGGTATTTATAAATGTTTTTCTTGTGGGGCAAGTGGAAATGTTATTACTTTTTTAATTGATTATTTAGGTATAGGCTTTAAAGAGGCACTTAAAATACTTGCAGATAATGCAGGAATATATTTAGATGAAAGTTTTACTGAAAAGAAGGTTAACAGGGAAACTAATGAACTTTTTAAAATAAATGAACTTGCCTCATCTATATTTAAAAATAATTTAGCAAGTGCCTCAGGAAAAGAAGCCAGAGAATACTTAAAATCAAGAGGACTTGATGATGAGGTTATAAAATATTTTGGAATAGGCTTAAATATAGATGACTCTATATCACCACTCTTAAAAAAATATAGTAAAGAAGTTTTAACAGAAATAGATTTATGCAAAGAAACTAGTGGAGTTTTAAAAGATACATTTACAAATAGAATTATATTCCCAATAAAAGATGTTGAAGGGAATATACTGGGGTTTACGGGCAGAGTTTATAGAAAAAAAGACAGTGAAGAAATTAAATATTTAAATACAAGAGAAACTACTATATTTAAAAAAGGTTTAATTTTATATAATTTTAACAATGCTAAAGAATACATAAGAAAACAACGTGAAATAATAATATGCGAAGGGCAGATGGATGTTATAAGATTATATACCATAGACATAAGAAATGCTGTATCATTATCTGGGACAAGCATTACAAAAGAACAGATAAATCTTATATCAAGTTTAAAATGCGATATAACATTAAATTTAGATCAGGATGATGCGGGGATGCGTGCAACTTCTTTAATTGGAGATATATTTGAATCTCTTGGAAGGAAAGTAAAAGTAGTAATATTTGGAGGTGCCAAGGATAGCGATGAATTCATAGTAAGTGAAGGAAAAGAATCATTTTTAAGTGCATATAAAAATAAAGTTGATTTTATTAATTTCAAATTAGATTATTTAAAGAAAAATAAAAATCTGAGTGATTCAGTTGAACTGGCAAAATATATCAATGAAGTATTAAAAGAATTAAATAAAATAAATGATTCCATACTTGTAGAGCTTAAAATAAAGGAATTATCTGAAAAATATGGTATAAGTGATAACGTTTTGCGAAGTAAGGTAAAAAAAGTTGAAGTAGTAAAAGAAAGTAGAGAAAATAAACAGGGTGTTATAAAAAAGTATAACAAATATGAAAAAACAGAAATGAGAATAATTTATCTTATGCTGGAAAATAATGATGTAATTACGATGTATGAAAATAATTTAGGATTTCTTGCTACTGAGAGTATGACTAATCTTGCAAATGAAATTGTTAATTATAAAATAAAAAATAAAGGCTTTGACTTATCGGGGTTTATAACATATACTTATAATTCTGAGCAAATGAATGAGTCTTTGAAAGAGGTTATGAATAGAGGCGGTCCTGAAGAATATAGCGAAGAAGAACTTGAGGATGCATTTTTATGTATGAAGAGGTATTCTGTTGAAAAACAGATGGATAAGCTCAAAAGGCAATTAAATGAATCTTTAGATTTTGAAGAAAAAAAGAAAATAGCTAAAAAAATAGAAAATATGAAAAAGGAAGTGTTAACATGGTAGATAAAATAAAAACATTTGAAGTTAGAGTAGAAGAATTAGTAAAAGAAGGAAAGAAAAAAGGTCACATAACCTATGAAGAAATAGCAAAAAAATTAGAAGGATTAGATGTCGATAATAATTCATTTGATGAACTTTATACAAAATTAACTGAAAATAGCATAGATGTTTTAACAGAAGATGAAGCAAGCGGTGGAGAGTCAATAAAAATTGAAACAAGCATAGAAGATATACCAAATGATTCAAAGGACATGAGTGTTAATGATAATGTCAGGATGTACTTAAAAGAAATAGGTAAAATAAGTTTATTATCACTTGAAGAAGAGCAGGAATTAAGTAAAAAAGTTGCTGAAGGAGATGAAGAGGCTAAAAATATTTTAGCAGAGTCAAATCTTCGTTTAGTAGTTAGTATTGCTAAAAGATATGTTGGAAGAGGTCTTCAATTTTTAGATTTGATTCAAGAAGGTAATATGGGACTTATGAAGGCAGTGGAAAAGTTTGACTGTGAAAAAGGTTATAAATTCTCTACTTATGCGACTTGGTGGATTAGACAAGCTATAACAAGAGCTTTAGCAGATCAGGCTAGAACTATAAGAGTTCCAGTACATATGGTAGAAACTATAAACAAGATGGCAAGGATAGAAAGACAGATGACTCTTGAATTAAACAGGGAGCCTAAAAATGAAGAGTTGGCAAAAAAGATGAGTATTTCTGTTGAAAAAGTAATTGAAATTAAAAAAATATCACAAGATCCAGTATCTTTAGAAACTCCAATTGGAGATGAAGAAGACTCTCATTTAGGAGATTTTCTGGCCGATGAAAAAATTAAATCTCCTGAAGATTATGCTACTTATGAAATTTTAAAAGATGAGTTAAAAGATGTGCTTATGACATTGTCAAAAAGAGAAGAGGAAGTTTTAGAACTTAGATTTGGACTATTTGATGGAAGTTATCATACATTAGAAGAGGTCGGTAAAAAATTTGGAGTCACAAGAGAAAGAATAAGACAAATAGAAGCAAAAGCACTAAGGAAATTAAGACATCCATCACGTGCTAAAAAATTAAGAGACTTTTTAATTGAATAAAAGAATAAAAGTTATTGCTTCTTATATAGATCCAAACGATAAAGTGGCTGATATTGGATGTGATCAAGCATTTTTATCAATTTTACTTGCTAAAAATATGTTACCTTCTTTGGCTAGTGATATAAGAGAAAATATAATAAAAAATGTAGAAGAGAAAATTAAAAAATTAAAACTTGATAAAATTATATCCCTTAAAGTATCAGATGGTACTAAAAATATTCCCGAATACATTGATACTTTGGTTCTCTCGGGAATGGGGACTCATACAATTTTAAAAATAATTAATGAGTCAAACAAGAAATATAAAAAAATTATTACTATTTCTAATAATAATCATGATATATTAAGAAGTAATATGCTGAATTTAGGTTATAAAGTATTATGCGAAGAAATTATTTTTGATAAAAATAAATTTTATAATCTGATATTATTTATAGAGGGCAATACACATTATACAAAAAAAGATTTATTGATTGGGATAAATCATAAAAACAAAATTCTGTTAAATAAAAAATTAGAAAAAGATTTAATTAAACAGAAAAAAATTTATAACATAATTAAAAAAGAAATTATAAAGAAAAAAATAAATCTTATTGAAAAAACTTTAAAGTGTCATTATTAACAGTATTTCTATCATTATTGGTATTATTTGAAGGAATACTTTTTTTAATTTTTATGGGTCTAGACTCTTTTATTTCATCAATTGTATTTTTTATTTCATCTTTATTTGGAGAAATCAAATTTTTAAGATTGCTAAAAGTTGGTTTAATTTCTTTATACATAGGAAGAGCTTTGTTTACAAAATTTAGTGTCCTATTTGCAGTGTTTAATATCTTATTTAAGTTTAATCCTTTCAAAGAACTAAATAAAGAAGATGTCCCATCGTTCATAATATTCACCTATAATATCATACACAAATTAGGTAAAAATGTTTACAAAATATTGATGTGACAGAAAGTTTACAAGTTGTTATTTTATTTGTTATTTCATTTAATTTACATCTTAAAATATACGTGTTATAATTTATTATATAGAATAAAGAGGAGGAATTAAATATGTCTAAAATGAAAAAAAAGAGCATATTTAATTTAATATTTTCTTTTATTAAAGGAATTTTTGTTGAAATATATACATTAATATACAGCTCAGCATTAGGTGTTTTCGGTCTTTTTGACATAATTGTAACAACTATATTCACTATATTTAGTTCAATATATTATTCTTTGGCTTTTGTATTTCATTATATTTTCAAATTTATTAAATACGTATTTGAATTTATTTGGAAAAATTTATTTTTAGAAGCATATGAAGTTTTTAAGAGTTTCTTTTTAGGTATATATTATATAATAAAATTCTTTTTGTATGATATTCCTAAAATATTTGTAGTTTCGATATATAAATTTTTCAATAAAATATATAACAAATTTAAAACTTCTATTGAACTTACAGGGCAATTTTTTAAGAGAATGCCGGGTGGTATCAGGAAATATTTTGTAGATAAATTTAATAATTTAGCTGTAGTTAAATATTATAGAAACAAAAGAGAAAGAGATTTAGAAGTTTTATATATAGATAAATATAGTGCGGATGCTAAAAGAAGTGAAATGAAACATGCATATGAATATCTGGCTAGAAATAAAGAAGGCAAATTAATTAAAGGTTATTTTATGGCTTTATCTAAACTTGATACTCACTCATATTTGCTTGATGAAGGTTATGAAGTTTATGAAATAAAAACAAGTAAATGGATAGATTTCATTCATGGCGAATCGGTTTTTTCTAAAAGAAGAATGAAAAATAAGGATTTAATATTTTGGCTTACTCAGCTCTCAACATATATAAAAAGTGGGGTCACATTGACCGAAGCAGTAAAAATACTTGCTAAACAAAATAAAAGTTCTGCATATAAAAAAGCATTTGATTCTATGATATATGAGCTTACAATGGGAGAAAGCTTTTCAGAAGCATTAAGAAAACAGGGAAATATGTTTCCCGGATTATTGGTAAATATGATAAAAGCTTCAGAAAAAATGGGAGATATAGAAAAAACCTTAGATGAAATGAGCGAATATTATGATAAAATGGAGAAAAATAGAAAACTTCTTATAAGTGCAATGACATATCCTATAGTTATACTTGTATTTGCGATAGTTGTAGTTGTATTCATAATGATTTATATTATTCCACAATTCATTGATGTATATGCAGGTCTAAACGTTAAAATAAATCCATATACTCAATCAATTATTAATATATCTGATTTTCTAGTAGCAAGTTGGAAATATTTATTATTAGGATTTTTTGGCATTATAGTTGTCATTAGAGTTTTATTTGTGAAGGTAAAAGCATTTAAAACTATCTTTCAATTTATTTTGATGCATTTGCCGGTTATAGGTAATATTTTGATATATAGAGAAATGACTATGTTTTCAAAAACTTTTGCAGCTTTAAATAGAAACAATGTGCTATTAACAGAAAGTATTGACATATTAAGTAAAATAACAAATAATGAAATATATAAAATGATTATGTTTGATACTATTTCCAATTTATTAAGGGGAGATAAAATGAGTCAGTCATTTAAAGATAACTGGGCAATTCCCGAGCTTGCTTATTATATGATTTCTACAGGTGAATCAACGGGAGAGCTTCCAGATATGCTGGAAAAAGTTTCTGATTATTATCAAAATCAGCAGGAAAATATGGTTTCACAGTTAAAAACACTTATTGAACCCATAATGATAGCATTTTTAGCAATAGTCGTTGGCGGAATAGTTTTAGCTATTATAATCCCAATGTTTGAAATGTATCAAAATATAAGATAGGAGTAATGATGAGTAATACTTTAATTGGAATATGCGTTGTAATTTTAGGGTTAGTTATGGGGAGTTTTTTCGGTTGTGCTGGGTATAGAATTCCCAATAAAGTATCAATAGTTAAAGGTAGAAGTTTTTGTCCTAAATGTAAAAGACAATTAAAGTGGTATATGAATATTCCAGTATTTTCTTACATATTTTTAGGTGGAAAATGTGCATATTGTAAGAAAAAGATAAGTGTAATGTATCCTTTTGTGGAAATAACTTCCGCATTTTTATATTATTTAGCATTTGAAATATATATTAATACTTTACCTGTTAGTTATATAAATTTTATATTAGCAATTATATTATCTAGCGCATTTTTAATAACTGTAGTAAGCGATTTTTCATATTATTATATAAGTGATAGAGTGGTTTTAGTATCTTTGGTTCTTATACTGGTAAGTAAATATATATTTTTAGGATTTAGTCCTACAATAAACTCTATAATATCTGGATTTTTAATGTTTTTAATAATGTATGGTATTAAATTTATTGGAGATAAAATATTTAAAAAAGAGTGTTTAGGTGGAGGAGATATAAAACTGGTAGGGGTTATAGGATGCACTATAGGACTACTGCCCAGCCTGTTTTCCTTATTTATTGCAGCCGTTTTAGGTTTAATATTTGCTTTATTTGCAAAAAGTGATAATAAAACAGGGATCATTCCTTTTGGACCATTTCTTTTACTTTCAGCAATACTGTGTTTGTATTTTTCAGAAACTTTAGAATATTTTATTGAAAATGTTTTAAAATTAATATAAATCACTTGAAATTTGGAGAGAAAAGTGTATAATATTTTATAAGTAGTTTTAAATATTATTAACTATTTATATATGTGAAATGTATTGATTTTACGATATTGCATATAATATTAGTGCTAATTTGTTTGCCAAATTAGTTTAAAAAGCCGGTGAATCCAGCCGTATAAATTGGAGATTTAAAAAGCGGTGAATCCAGCCATAAATTGGAGATTTAAAAAGTAAGATTAGAGAGCAAAACTCTAGTCTTTTTATTTATTATATTATATTAAATTAATAGTCTTTTATGGACTATTTTTTTTATTAAATGGTGTATATAAAAATCATCATTTTTTTGTTATACTAATATTAGGTGAGTTTTATGAAAAAAGCTATTTTGATAGATGGAAACAATTTATTATTCAGAAGTTATTATGCTACTGCATATACAGGAAATATGATGAAAAACTCTAGAGGTTTTTCTACAAATGCATTATATGGATTCGTTAATATGATAAATAAAATATTAAAAGAAGAAAATCCTGAATATATAATGGTGGCTTTTGACAAAGGTAAAAATTTTAGGCATGAATTATATAAAAACTATAAAGAAGGCAGAATAGAAACCCCTAAAGAATTATTAGAACAGTTTCCTGTTGCTAAAGAAATACTCTCATATATGGGTATCAAATATTTGGAAATAGATAATTATGAGGCTGATGATATAATTGGTACATTTGCAAAAATGGCTGATGAAGATAAATTATATGATGCTACAATTATAAGTAGTGACAAAGATTTACTCCAGTTAATAAGTAGTGATGTTGATGTAAAACTTTTAAAACAGAAAGATTATATATATTACAATGAAACAACATTTAAAAAAGATTTTGGTTTTGATCCTATAAATATTATTGATCTAAAAGCTTTAGAAGGTGATAAAAGTGATAATATTCCGGGTGTTAAAGGAGTAGGAGAAAAAACAGCGCGCGCGTTAATAGAAGAGTATAAAACTATAGAGAATTTATATGAGCATATTGATGAAATAAAGGGTAAACTAAAAGAAAAATTGTTGTTCGATAAAGAAAATGCTATTTTCTCCAAGATGTTGGCAACAATATATAAAGATATAAATTTTGGTATCGGATTTGAAGATTTAAAAAAGGTGGAACCTGATAAAGCCAGACTTTTTGAAGTATATGAAGATTTAGAATTTTATTCTCTTTTAAAAAATGAAGACACTAAAAAAATATCCAATCAAAAAGTATTAATTAAAAATGCAAATGATATAAAAATTGATAGTGAATTTGCATTTTATCTTGAAGTTGATAATGAAAACTATCATAAAGCCAACATTATAGGTATGGGAGTTTATGATGGAAAAAACTCTTACTATTTAAGTGAAGATCAAATACTCCAAAATAAAGTAATATTTGAAAATAAATGTTTTTCTTATGATATTAAAAAATCTATAGTGGTATTAAATAAACTTGGAATAAACATAGATTATACTTTTGATACCATGATTGCAGCTTATATTTTAGAGATGAATGTAAAGGGTGATATTGCTTATTTAGCAAATCAGGAGGGATTGGAAATACCTTTTTATGATTCTATTATTTCTAAGAAAAAGCCTCTTACCGAAGATGAAATAAAGAAGTCCATTGTTATGAAGGCTAAATACATTTATGAAAGCAAAAACAGATACATAGATGCTTTAAAAAAAGAAGAACTATTTGAGCTATACAATAATATAGAATCTCCTTTAATTAGAGTATTGTCTGATATGGAAATCGCAGGTATTAGATTTGATAAGACACAAATAGAAGAATTAAAAAGTGAAATTGAAGTAAAATTAGAGAAAGTATCCAATGAAATATATAATATGGCTGGCATTAAATTTAATATTTCTTCCCCAAAACAACTAAGTGATATTTTAAGCACAAGACTTAATATTCCTCTTGGTAAGACAAGTAAGAAAAATTTAACAACATCACACTTAACATTAACTAAACTCCTTGGAATACATCCAATAATAGAAAAAATATTAGAATATAGAAATTTAAGTAAAATTTATTCTACATATTTAGACAGTTTATCGAATTACGTAATGTCCGATGGAAGAATACATACTATATACAAACAAAATGTAACAAGAACTGGAAGACTTAGTTCAGTAGAGCCTAATCTTCAAAATATTCCAATTAGGAGTGATGAGGGTAGAAAAATCAGAAAAGCTTTTGTTGCCAGTGAAGACTCTATACTGTTATCTGGTGACTATTCTCAAATTGAGATTAGAGTTTTGGCTCATATTTCTAATTGTGAGTGTCTTATAAATACCTTTAATGAAGGCGAAGATATTCATACTGCGATTGCTTCTGATATATTTGGAGTAGATGCCTCTGCAGTTACAAAAACAATGAGAAGAACAGCTAAGGCAGTTATATTTGGAATAGTTTATGGAATAAGTGGATATGGTCTGGGAGATAATTTAGATATCCCTGTAAAAGAAGCTAAAAAATATATTGATAAATATCTTTCACTTTACCCTGGTGTTAAAAATTATATGGATAATATAATTTTAGAAGCTAAATCAAAAGGATATGTAAGAACATTAATGAATAGAAAAAGAACAATAGATGAACTTGCTAATACAAATTATATGATAAGACAAGCTGGAGAGAGAATCGCACTTAATACTCCAATTCAGGGAACAGAAGCAGATATAATAAAAAAAGCTATGATTGATATAGATATCTCATTCAAAAAAAATAATATTAAAAGTAAAATGATTCTACAAATACATGATGAGCTTGTTTTTGATGTATTAAAAAGCGAATTAGATAGTGTTTCTAAGCTCGTGAAGGATATTATGGAAAATACTTATACACTAGTTGTTCCTTTAAAAATACAGTTAGACAGTGGCAATAATTTGTATGAAGTTTAGTTTATATATAATTATCAATATTGAATATGTACATATCATATAAAAAATATACCTTTTATATTATATATTTAAAATAAGGCAAAAAATGATATAATTGATTTAGTAGGTGATTAGTATGGATGAAAAAGTAATTAATGGAATTAAAAATCTTAGTTTAGATATGATAAATGAAGCTAAAAGTGGACATCCAGGAATATGTCTTGGGGCATCTCCAATAATATATACGTTGTTTAGTCGTCATCTAACTTTTAATCCTGAAGATGGAAATTGGCTGAATAGGGATAGATTTATTTTATCTGCTGGACATGGAAGTGCTTTACTTTACAGTACTCTTTTCTTTGCTGGATATCCTATTAAACTAGAAGATTTAAAAAGTTTTAGACAGTTAAATTCAATATGTGTAGGTCACCCAGAATTAAATACTAGAGTTGGTGTAGAAATTACTACAGGACCTTTAGGGCAGGGGTTTGCAAGTGCGGTTGGTTTTGCCATAGCTGAAGAATATTTAAGCAATAATTTGAATAAAGAAGTATTTAATCATTATACATACTGTTTAGTAAGTGATGGAGATTTAATGGAGGGAATAAGTTATGAGGCCGCTTCTTTGGCAGGATCACTCAAACTTGGAAAACTTATTGTTTTATATGACTCAAATAATATGACCTCAGATGGAAAGACTGAAAATGTATTTGATGAAGATGTAGTCAAAAGATTTGAAGCTTGCGGCTGGCATACAGAATTCGTTAAAGATGGTCAAAATATAGATACTATAGATGTTGCGATTAAAAAAGCTAAGCAGATTAAAGATAAGCCAAGCATTATACAGATAAAAACTGTTTTAGGTTTAGGAAGTATAAAACAAAATACTCATTTAGTGCATAAAAATCCATTAGAAGAAAAAGATTTAGATGCTGTTAAAGAAAAAATAGGTGTTAATAAAATACCCTTTTATGTATCTAAAGAATCTGTGGAATA
The DNA here is from genome assembly GCA_964492595.1 of uncultured Muribaculaceae bacterium. Classification (GTDB taxonomy): domain Bacteria; phylum Bacillota_I; class Bacilli_A; order RF39; family UBA660; genus CAYNFP01. The sequence goes on along the minus strand of CAZBKY010000002.1, from coordinate 34,382 downwards.
TTTTAGGAATAAAATAAATTCCAGATGTTTGCCAATATATAAAACATGGAAAGAAAAATATTCTAAAGTAATGGCAGAAGAAAGTGTAATACAAAAAACTTTGAAGTATATGGAAAACGATGACTTTCATATTGATTTAAAAAGAATAAAAATAAATATGGATGAAAAATATAATGAGGAACTTAGAGTAGCTAATGGAAAAATAATTAATTTGTTAAGTAGTATGTGTCCTGTATTAATGAGTGGAAGTGCAGATTTATTTGAAAGTACTAAAACATATATAGATAATGGGAAAAATTTTATGTATGGAATATACGGAAGAAATATTAACTTTGGTGTAAGAGAAGGATTAATGGCGGGAGTATTAAATGGATTATCTTTAAATGGAATAAGAGGAATAGTTAGTACATTTCTTGGATTCAGTGATTATATGAAGCCAGGCATTAGATTATCAGCTTTAATGAATCTTCCTGTTACATATGTATTTACTCATGACAGTATTTCTATAGGGGAAGATGGCCCTACTCACCAGCCTGTGGAACAGCTTGCGAATTTAAGAAATATACCTGGAATGACAGTTTTTAGACCTTGTGATATCAAAGAGATTATAGGATGCTGGGATTATATTATAAACAATAGAAAGCCAATAAGTTTGATAATAAGCAAAGATAAACTTCCTCCTCTTGAAAATTCAAGTATAAAAGATATTTATAATGGTGCCTATATTATAAAAAAAGAAAGAGGCAGATTATCTGGGATAATAATGTCTTCTGGAAGTGAAGTGCATAAAGCAATTGAAATAAGCGATTTATTAGAAAAAAAGGCAATATATACAAGAGTTATAAGTGTTGTTTCAATTGAACTGTTTAAAATGCAGTCTGATGAATATAAAAATTTATTGCTTCCTCAGGGAATTAAAACAGTGGTAATAGAATGCTCTAATGATAAAAACTGGTGTGAATATGTTTATAATGATAGATATATAATAAATATTGATAAATTTGGTAAGAGTGGTAATAAAAAAGATATCTTGGAATACTTTGAATTTGATATAAAGTCATTAATAGATAAAGTGGAAAGGCTATTGAAATAGTCTTTTTTTTTTATTGAAGAAGGTAAATTATAATGATACAATAATGATATGAATAAAATATTAAAAAATCAAAAATTAAATAGAATAATTTTAAGCTTGATAGTAATACTCAGTGTATTTTTTGTCCCCACATTTTTAAGTAAAATTCTTTATTCAATAGGTATTCATAATAAAAATTTTATTTTAATAATTTACATGCCCATTTATATTATTTTGATTTCTTTAGTATATTTAAAGGAACTAAAAAAAGAATTTATTATTTTTAAAAAGAATTTTAAAAAGTGTCTTGATGAAGGTTTTAAATATTGGTTTTTAGGATTTTTTATAATGATAGTTTCCAATATTATAATAAATTTATTAATTTTCAAAGGACAAATCGCCCCAAATGAAGCCCTTAATAGAAGAGAAATACTCTCGAACCCTATTTTTTATACTATTTCAGCAGTATTATTGGGTCCTTTATTAGAAGAGTTAATATTTAGAAAAAGCCTGGATAAAATATTTAATAATGTTATTATCTATGCAGTAGTAAGTGGGTTTTTATTTGGATTTGCTCATGCCTCTGCAGATTTAAGCAACCCTCTATATTTACTATATATAATTCCTTATGGAGTATTAGGGGCTTCATTTGCAATTATGAATTATAAAACCAAAACAGTTTTTACAAGTATAGCAATTCATTCAATTTATAATCTGATTGTTTGCATTTTATTATTGATTGTATTATAGGTGAGTTATGGATAATAATGATGAAAAATCAAAGGCTAAGAATATATTATTAAATATTTTTTTAGTAGTAGTGATATTAATTAGTGGAGTATATTTATATGCTAGATATATTGAGCCTTCGAAACTTATTGTTAAGGAATATAAAATATCAAGAGAAAATATTCCATCTAATTTCAGTGGTATAAAAATAGTTCATTTTACAGATTTATATTGGGGCAATACAACTCATAATGAAGAGGTAGAAAAACTGGTAAAAAAAATAAATGAATTGAAACCGGATTTAATATTATTTACTGGTAATTTAACAAATGGCGCTTATAAAAGTGCCGAAAAACTAACTGAATATTTAACTGATATGACTTCTGTTTTAGGTAAATATGCTATAAAAGGTAATGAAGACTTTGATGAAAAATATATATCTATAATGAGTGAAAGTGGATTTAAAATACTTCAAAATGAATATGAACTGATTTATAACGATGGACTCATCCCTATATATTTATGCGGATTAAATAGTTCATTAAAAGAAACAATAAACTTAGAAGGCTGTTTAAATTACTTTGAAGAAACAGAAAATGAAGTTTATAAACCTAATTATAAAATTATAATGACTCATGAGGGAGATAATGCAAAAATATTATTAAATCAAGATATTTCATTTGATCTTATTCTTTCTGGAAATTCTTTAAATGGTACGATCAATCTTCCTTATTATGGTCCATTGTTTTTACCAAAAGGAAGTGAAGAATATTTTACACCTCATTATAAAAGAGGAAACACACATATATATATATCAAGTGGTATAGGTACAGCAGCATATCCTTATAGATTACTAAATCCGCCATCATTTAACTTGTATAGGTTAAAATCTTTATAGAAAAAATTTCTCTTTCATATTATAAAGTAGGGAGGAGTTTTAATGAAATTTAATAATTACAGCTATAATAATAGAAATGATAGGTTTGTCGGGTTGGCTGGGCCTTTTTTACTCGGAGCTTTAACAGGCGGTGTCACTTATGCGGCATTTAACCCATATAGACCAAGACCTGTATATCCATATAACAATAATCCATACGGAGGAAATTATTATGGAGGATATCAATACAATTACCCTTACTATTAATTAAATATAGGTAAGATTATTTTAGCGGTTGTCCCTTTGCCTAGTGAGGAAGAGTATATTAGTTTTCCTTTATGGGCTTCTATTATTTCTCTGGACAAGCATACTCCTACACCAGTTCCTTTTTCTTTTGTAGTATAAAAAGGAGTCATAATTTTGTTTAAAGTTTCTTTATCCATTCCAATTCCATTGTCTTTTATAATGATATTTAAGAATTTTTGATCTAAAAAACATTTTATAGATACATTTCCTTTTTCATCACATGCTTCAATAGAGTTTTTTATTATATTAATTATAACTTGTTTAAGTCTTAAAAAGTCCCCTTTTATAATTATTCCTTCCTCACTTTTAAAATCATATTTAACATCATTTGCTATAAAAAGCGGTATTACTAAGTCTTTAATTTCTTCAAGCAAGATTTTATAACTGAAAATTTCATATTTTAATTGAATTTTACTGAACTGCATAAAATCTTCAAGTAAGTTTACTGTTCTTTCAACTTCGCTTTTGATAATATTTATATATTTAATACTTTTTTCTTTGTTTTCAAGGTTTATCATACTTAAATATCCTTTTACTAC
>CAZBKY010000002.1:6448-30759 GCA_964492595.1 uncultured Muribaculaceae bacterium | reverse complement strand
AAAATAATTAAAAAATAATATATTATGTAGTCTGTATCAAAGAATTTATTATACATAATAATAAGTAGTAATGATAAAATCAATGTGAAATCTAAAACCACATAATTTTCTTCTTCTTTTAAATTCTGTTTATTTGCAGAATATATTGTATAAAATAGACTTGGGAATAATATAAAAATAGTATTAACAATTAATCCTTCAAAATTTAACATTTAATTTCACCTCACGATATAAGAATAACAGACTTAAATGTCAAAATTTGTCGAAAAAAGAAAAAAAGTGTAAATTTTATCACTTTAAATCTATAATATATTTTTTTAATTCTTTTGAATTTGCACCAAAAATAATTTTTAACTGATTATCTACTTCAACAATTCCTCTAGCGCCGAGTTTTTGAATCCCATCTTTGTTCACCATTTCCATATCTTTAAGAGTTACTTTTAATCTAGACATATTAACTTCTACATTTAATATGTTTTCTTTACCGCCAAGATATTGAATAAGTTTATTAATTTCTATTGAAAAATCTTTTCTTCTTAACTTGATTATTATTAGAGAAATAATCAGAAGAACAACAATTATAACTATATATTGCCATATCATATTTGTTCACCTGCTAATATTATACTATAAATAAACATAAAAAACCACACAAACAAAAAGAGCTCAATTGAACTCCTTTATAAACACTCTACATAAGTGTCGTTTAAGCATCTAAGAGCACACATGCAACTTATATCCATTGTGAATATAGAATCTGTAGCTACATAAGGAAATAAGCAATTATCACTTACATTAGGCGCTAAAACTCTAAATGTGCAGCAGCAGCCATCAATTTTTTCTACTCTGAAAACTGTACTTGTTTCACAACTTGATGAATTCCTGTCAACTGGCATTGCCCAAGGTACACCATTTCCGCAGCAGGTATATAACATTATAGGTCTTGTATTGCAAACCACACAGTTACTACCTCCTCCAAGTGCTGGTCTATCGCAAGCATTTAAACAGTTGTCAGGGCATGCATTTTCTTGAAGTATACAAATAACTTGAAGAATTTCTGTAAGGCAAGTACTGCATTCTTTTTTTCCTGGACAAACGTTAGTATTCATTATAAATCCACCCCTTCATTTCTTTTCACTTATAATTTATGCCTTAATTCATCAAAGAGTGATTCCTTTTACCTAATTGAATTGATTTTTACAATTCTACTATGATAAAATAAAATCAAGGAAGTGTAGAAAATGAATAAAAAAATATTTTTAATTATAATAGTTGCTGTAGTTTTATTATGTGGGGCAGTTGGAGTATATTTACTTTACTATAATAAAACAGATGCCGAAAAATTCATAATTGAGTATCCCGAAGTGGGTAAGGATAATTTATTTGTATATAAAACTTCAAATGAAATTATAGAAATATTAGAAAATGGTACTGGAGTTATATATTTTGGATTTCCAGAATGTCCTTGGTGTCAATCTTATATTCCTTATTTAAATGATACTGCAAAAAATGTTGGGATAAAGGAAATATATTATTTAAACATAAAGGAAATCAGAAGTGATAATACCGATGATTATAAAAGGATTGTTTCATTACTTGGAGATAATTTATTATTAGATGAAAATGGAAATCATAGAGTATATGTTCCCGATATAACAGTAGTTAAAGACGGAGTAATAATAGGGCATAACAATGAAACTTCTGTAGTAAGTGAAGAAGATGGTACTCCTTTGGAATATTGGACTGAAGACAAAGTATCGACCCTTAAATCAGAATTGTCTGTTATGTTAAAAAAAATAGTACCTAATGTATGTACAACCTGCGAATAAAAAAGAGGTTTGCAAATAATAGAAAATGAAAAAAGAAAACGAAAAACTAAAAACAGAAATGAGCAGGTCTTTAAATAGAGTTGGTTATTGTTTCACTAAACCCTTAATGTGGTTATCTAAAGGGAATTATAACAAAGCTGGAGAGTGGAAAACTAAATCTCTTCAAGCTGGAAGCAAAGCTTCAAGGCTTCATACTGAAATTAAAATACTGGAGGAAGAAGTTGGATATAAAGTATAATTTTCACCCTGGGTTAAGTATTTCTCAAAGAAATTTGATAGAAAGAGTTTTAATTTTTGAGCAAAAAGAAGGGCTACCTCTTGGAAGTATGGGAAGGTATTTAAATAATCCACAGTTATCAGATGATCAGCAAGGTATTATATATATGGGGCTGATGTTTGAAATATTGGGAGACTTAGAGCCTGGTACAATTGTAGAAGAATATGCATCTTTATCATATGAAGAAATGTGTGTTAAATTAAGATGTCTTTTGGCTAATATAGACTTTAGTAAAAAACATGAAAATACTTTAAATCTGACTCAATAGATTAATAATAATCAAAATAAAGATTTGTTTTTAGTGAGTGTAGGCACAATGGCTGTACATTTTTAATGTAATTTGCTATAATGTTTATATCATTTTAACTTTTATATGTAAAAGAGGAGGAAAAAATATGAGTAAAATTAATATTATGGCTTTAGGAGGCCTAAATGAGAATGGTAAAAATATTTATACTGTTAATATAGATGGAAAGATATTAATCTTTGATTGTGGAATAAAATATGCTCCCGACAAAATGTATGGTATTGATTATGTAATACCTGATTTTAAATATCTTAAAAATAACAGGCAAAATATAATAGGGATTTTCATTTCTCATCCGCATCGAGAAAATATGGGAGCTTTGACAGATTTAGTAAGAGAAATTCCGGAGATAAAAGTATATGCAACTAAGTATACATCTAAGATAATTGAAATTGATTCCAAAGAAGAGAGTATAGAAATTAAAAATCTTAACATAATTGAACCTAATAAAAAAATAGATTTTGGTAATTTTAGTGTGTTTCCATTTAGAGTGACTCATTCAACTCCTGGAGCGGTAGGATACAGTATAAACACTAAAGATGGAAGCATAATTTATATGGGTGACTTTTTAATAGATCCTACTATGAAAGGCGAATATGATATGGATTTAGGGAAAATAGCCTACATTGGAAAACAAGGTGTTCTTTGCTTAATGTGCGAAAGTGTTTTTGCATCTAAAAAAGGGCATACCTCTCCGCATCATAAACTTGAAAATTTCTTTAAATCAATTGTAGAAAAAAATCAAAAAAGAATAATATTCAGTATATTATCTCTTCATATATACACTATACAAGAGATTTTTAATGCATTAAAGAATAAAAACAGAAAAGTTGTGATAATGGGAAAAGAGCTTCATACTATTGTAAATATGAGCATTGATGAAGGGTATTTGAAAGTTGATAAGAAAATGATCGGGGATTTAACAAACTTAAAAGATGAAGATACAGTTATTTTAGTAAGTAATGATATGGAAGTGCCTTATTCTAATATAAATAGGATTGTTGGTGGATATGATAAGTTCATTACTCTTTTAGATACAGACACAATATGTTTTGCAGAACCAAGTTATGATGCTTATGAAAAAACAATTGTTAAATTATTAAATGATATTGCTATTAAAGGAGTAAATATTGAAACTGTACCAAAAGATATGAGTGTCAGACATCATGCATCTAGTGAAGATATTATGCTTTTGATTAAATTATTCAATCCAAAATACTATATGCCTATAAAAGGGGAATATCGTTATCAAGTTGAAAACGCTTCTTTGGCAGAAAAAGTTGGAATAAAGACTGATCATATACTTTTAAAAGAAAACGGTTATTTTGTCACAATCGAAAATGGAAAACTTGTAACTGAAACAAAAAATATTTTTGTTGATGATGTTTTAATAGATGGTAAAAGTACTGAAGATGTTGGAGAATTAGTACTTAAAGATAGGGAAATGCTAAGCTCTAATGGTCTTATATTGATAAGTGCAACTTTAGATAAAAAAACAAAAAAAATACTGGTGGGTCCTGAAATAACAACAAGAGGTTTTGTATATTCAAAAGATAATACTGAATTATTAGAAGAAATTAAAAATATTGCAATAGAAATAATAGAAAAAAATACGTTTAATTCCTCATATGCAGACTATAATAATATAAGAACAAGTGTAAGAGAAGAGCTTGGTAATTTTCTATTTAAAGAAACAGAAAGTAAACCTGTTATTTTAACAGTAATAGGAGAAATATAAGGTGTTTTATGGTATATTTAGATTATTCAGCCACAACCCCTGTCGATGAGAAAGTTCTTGATTCATATATTAGAGTGACTAAAGATTTTATTGGAAATGCTAACAGTATACATACTTTAGGAATGAAATCAAAAGAACTTCTTATAAAGGCAACTAATCAGATAAGTGAAATATTAAAAGTTAAACCAAAAGAAATAATATATACCTCATCAGCAAGTGAGTCTAATGCTACAGCTATAAAAGGTGTTGCTTTTAAGTATGCTAAAATGGGCAAACATATAATCACTTCTCATCTGGAACATAAAAGTGTATTAGATGTAATGGATTATTTAGAGAGTATTGGTTTTAAAATAAGCTATGTAAAACTTCTACCTAGCGGTCAGATAGATTTAAAAAATTTAGAAGAATTAATAACTAAAGATACAATATTAATAAGCATTTGTGCCGTAAACTCTGAAGTTGGATTTCAAGCTCCTATTAAAACAATAAGACAAATTATAAATAAGAAAAATTCTAAAGCAATATTTCATAGTGATATGACTCAGGCTTTAGGAAAAACAAGAATATATTTAAGTGATGTAGATTTGGCTTCTTTTTCAGCTCATAAAATATATGCTCCTAAAGGAATAGGGCTGCTTTATAAAAAAGAAAATCTTGAAATAGACCCTCTTATTTATGGTCTTACAGAAAATACACCCTTTAGAGGGGGAACTCCACCATTACCCCTTATAGTAAGTTTTAGTAAAGCCATAAGAATAATAAATGAAACTAGTGAAAATAACATAAAAAAAGTGAGTGAATTAAAAAAAATTTTAATAGAAGGCTTAAAAGAATATAAAGATATTGTTATAAACTCCAATGAATTATGTGTTCCTCATATTGTTAATTTGAGCTTAATTAAAATAAAAGCTGAGACTTTTGTTAGAGCAATAGAAAAAGAAGGTATTTACATATCTACAAATACTGCCTGTTCTTCATTAGATGAAAGCACTGTATTAAAATCAATTACCAATGATTCAAATATAAGCACTACTTCAATTAGAATAAGTATAAGTCATTTAACAAAATTGGAGGAAATAACTAAATTTTTAAATGCTTTTGATAAAGTATATAATGGTTTGTTGTTAAAATAAGTATGAGAGAGTTAATATTAATAAAATATGGAGATTTGGTTTTAAAAAAAGATAATAGAAAATTCTTTATTAAAGCTTTAAAAGACAATATAATTCAAAAATTAAATGGAATCTCATTTGAAATAAAAGAAGATTTAACTAGAATGTTTATATATTCACCAGATATAAATGAATGTGTGAGAATATTAAAAAAAATATATGGAATATATGAAATAGTCATAGCCTATGAAATAGAAGGCTCTGATATAGAAGATATAAAAAGGTGCGTTCTTAATTCTTTAAATGGAGTTAGTAATAAAACATTCAAGGTGTTTACTAAAAGAAGTGATAAAGCATATCCAATTAATAGTATGGAATTTAGTAGAATAATAGGAGCTCATATTTTAAAAAATGTAAAAGGAATGTCAGTTGACGTCCATAACCCAGATATTAGTGTAGTAATAGAAATAAGGCAAAGTTATACATATATTTATGGGAAGGTAATTCCCGGCTTAAAAGGTTATCCAGTTGGAACTTTAGGCAAGGCACTGCTTATGTTATCTGGTGGTATAGACAGTCCAGTTGCTGGATACCTTGCTATTAAAAAAGGTATAAAACTTGATTATATATATTTTGAAAGTTTACCGCATACCAGCCTTGAAGCCAGAAATAAAGTAATTAAACTGGCAAAAGTATTGGAAGAATATAATAATGGTGGTAAGGTTTATATAGTAAATTTTACTAAAATACAAGAAATGATATATAAGAATTTAAAACCAGATTATTTAATTACTATAATGAGAAGAATGATGTATAAAATATCTGAAATAATAGCTAAAAAAAATAAGCATTTAGCAATTATAAATGGAGAAAGCATAGGACAGGTGGCGAGCCAGACATTAACAAGTATAAAAGCCATTAATAATGTAACAAATTATCCAATCATTAGACCGTTAGCTTCTTTTGATAAATTAGAAATAATAGAAATATCAAAAAACATTGGAACTTACGAAATAAGTATAGAGCCATATCAGGATTGCTGTACAGTATTTGTTCCAAAACACCCAGTAATAAATCCAGATTTAAATGTAATTTATGAAGAAGAATTAAAGTTTAATTTTGAAGATTTAATAAATGAAGCAGTTAAAGAAGTTAAAATTATTAAATTAAATGAATTAGAAACCAGTAATTTTAATGAATATTTATAAATTAACTGTATAAAATATTAATGGGTGATCTATTATAAAAGAAAGATCAAAAAATATAAATCAAAATTATTTAAAATTTAATGATAATTTTTGGAATTTTGAAAAACAGGAAAACAAAGAAGAAAAAAAAGATTTATATAAAACCACAAGATTTAAAGATAAAACTTTAAGATAATTGTGAAGTTGTAAGATAAAGGTAGACACAAAAAACTTGTGCTACCTTTTTGTTATACAAAAAAATCTGTCACTAGGTAATGCATCATACAACTCTGTAAAGTTTGGAAATTCAATTTTATCTATAATTTCAAGCGTTAAATATTATTGTCAATAGAATGCGAATATTTAACTCAATATAAATTTAATATCGACAAAAATGCCGGTGAAATCAATATTTTTCTTGTATTAAATTAATAACGATGCTATAATTTTAAATGCAAGGCGAAGAGTGGGGATATTCCTCACTCTTTAATCAATCATAAGGAGGATAAATGGAAGAAAAAATTAAAAATGCGATTGAAGAAGTCCTTAAAAATGAAAATATCAAATTACTTGATGTGAAATTAGGATATGAAGATAATGTTAAAACATTATTTGTGACAATTGATAGTGACAGGTCGGTTGATACAAATTTATGTCAAAAAGCAATTAAATTAGTGAGCCCAATAATAGATGGCTTAAATTTAGATATTGAAGAATATGTATTAGATGTGGGAAGTAAAGGTGAATAGAAAAAATGAATTCCAAAGAATTTAAAAAAGCATTTGATATGCTTATAATTGAAAAAAAGATAGAGCCGAATATTTTATTGGAGGCAATGAGCTCAGCTTTAAGTACAGCTTACAAGAAAAATTTTAACGAAACAGCAAACATTAGAACTGTTATAGATACTACTACTGGAGAAATAAAAGTGTATAAAGTTAAAACAGTTGTTGAAGCTATGCCTGAGGTGGATGAAGAAGATTCAGTTGATCCAAACTCTTTAATACTGCTTAAAGATGCTAAAAAAATTGATAAAGCATATGAAGTTGGAGATGAAATAATTAATGAAGTAACTCCAGCCGATTTTGATAGAGTGGCAGTATCAGTGGCAAAACAAGTTATAATACAAAAACTTAGAGAAGCTGAAAAAAATCTTATAATGAAAGATTTTGAAGATAAAGAAAATGAATTAATGGTTGGTTTTTTGGCTATGGAAGATGTCAGAAACTATTATGTTGATTTAGGAAAAACCAGGGGAATTTTGCCAAGGGGGGAATTAATACCTGGAGAAATATTAAAAATGGGAGATACAATAAAAGTATATATCACTAAAATAGAAAGCACTCCTAAAGGTCCATTAATTTTATTATCTAGAAAACACTATGGATTTGTAAAAAGATTATTCGAACTTGAAATACCGGAATTTTCTGATGGGACTCTAGTTATGCATGGAGTTGCCAGAGAAGCTGGAGTAAGAAGTAAAGTTGCAGTATACTCAACAAACTCTAAGGTGGATGCTATTGGTTCTTGTATTGGAGAAAAAGGAAGAAGAATATCTAATATAATAAAAGAATTAAATGGAGAAAAAATAGATTTAATAGCATATGACCCTGATATAGAAAAATTTGTTGCAAATGCATTAAGCCCTTCTAAAAATTTAAATGTCTCTATGACTGATGAAAATGAAGCCTTAGTAATCGCAGACAGTGAAAATTTATCTTTGGCAATTGGTAAAAAGGGTGTTAATATTAAACTTGCAAGCAAACTAACAAGAGTTAAAATAAATATTAAAACACTTGAAGATATTAACAAAGAAATTAACGAAAGAGCATAAGGAGACCTTATGAAAACAAAAAAACCTGTACTTAGAACTTGTGCTTTAACTCGTGAAAAGCTTGATAAGAAGGATTTAATAAGAATAGTAAGAAGTCCTGAGGGGAAAGTATTTATTGATGAAACTCTAAAAGCCAATGGAAGAGGCTGTTATCTTAAAAGGGATGAAGATGTAATATTTAAAGCTAAAAAATCAAAAGTACTTGATAGGAATTTGAATATCCAGGTTAATGAAGAAATATACGAAGAATTATTAAAAAAAATATAAAGAAAGAAGGTGCGATATGACTGTAGAAAAATATGCAAAAGAGGCACACAAAGATGTTAAATTTATATTAAATTTATGTAAGGAAAATGATATTCCGGTAACGAGTGAATCTGATGAATTAAATGAAGATTCAATAATTTTACTTGATATATTATGTGGAAATGTAAGCAAAACTGAAGAGGAAGAAAAAGAATATATTGTAGATGAAAATCTTGAGAGTAAATTTGAGCTTGAAGATAGAGTAGAAAGCATTTTAGAATCTTCCCGGATAGATGTACCAAGTGAAAAAGTGGGAAAAATAAAGAAGAAAGATAGTTTTAAAGATAGAGAAGAGTTTTTAAAAAACAAGAAAAACTTATATAAAAATAAGCAGAAATTAGAGAGTAATTCTGAAGAAAACGCTGAAAACATAATTCTTTATAAAGAGAATATGACTGTATTAGATTTATCAGATGCTTTGTTAGTCAGTTCAAATGACCTTGTAAAAGCTCTTATGTCTATGGGGCTGATGATATCAGTTAATCAAACGATTTCTTTTGAAGATGCTGCTTTAATATCACTTTATTACAATAAAGAATTAAAGAAAGAAGAAACAAGAGATGTTTCAAATTTTGAAGAATTTGAAATCGTTGATAAACAAGAAGATTTAAAACCAAGGCCTCCTGTAGTAACAATTATGGGACATGTTGATCATGGAAAAACAACTTTGCTTGATTATATAAGGAGTTCAAATGTAGTTGGTGGAGAAGCTGGAGGAATTACTCAGCATATAGGTGCTTATCAGGTAGAACAAAATGGTAAAAAAATAACATTTATTGATACTCCGGGGCATTCAGCATTTACTGAAATGAGGGCCAGGGGAGCAAGTATAACAGATATAGTTATAATTATAGTCGCAGCAGATGATGGAGTAATGCCTCAAACAAAAGAAGCGGTAGAACATGCTAAGGCGGCAAATGTACCGATTATAGTTGCAATAAATAAGATTGATAAAGGTATTAAAAATTTAGAAAGAATAATGAGTGAACTCTCAGAAATAGGCTTAAATCCTGAAGAATGGGGAGGAGAAACACCTTATATAAAAATAAGTGCACATACCGGAGAGGGTATAGATTTACTTCTTGAGAATATTATAGCTCTTGCTGAGGTTAAAGAACTTACTGCAAATCCAAACAGATATAGTACAGGAACAGTTATTGAAGCAAGACTTGATAAGCAAATCGGACCAATCGCAACACTTTTAATACAAAGTGGAACTCTGAGAATAGGAGATCCTATTGTAGTTGGAACAGCTTTTGGAAAAGTGAGAACTCTTAAGGATAATAATGGAAAAGATATAACAGAAGCACTTCCAAGTGTTCCTGTGGAAATAACTGGACTTAATACTGTACCCGTTTCTGGCAATAAATTTATGGCATTTGAAACCGAAAAGGAAGCTAAAGAAGTTGCGGGTAAAAGATTAATAGCCGAAAAATCAAATAGATTGGAAAGAAAATCTGTATCTTTAGAAGATCTTTTCGATCATATAAAAGAAGGTAAAAAAGAAATTGGAATAATATTAAAGGCAGATGTTAAAGGTTCAGAAGAGGCTGTAAAGAATTCTTTAGAAAAGATAAATATTGAGGGAGTTAAAGTTTCTGTTATAAGAAGCGGTGTAGGTGCGATTACTGAAAGTGATGTAGTTCTTGCCAGCGCAGGAAATGCGATAATTATAGGATTTAATGTTGTTCCTACAGGAAATACCAAAGAAATAGCTGACAGATACAATGTAGAGATTAGATTGTATAATATTATTTACAAAGTTATAGAGGAAATAGAATCAGCTATGAAAGGTATGCTTGATCCCGAATTTGAAGAGGTTATTATGGGACGTGCCGAGGTAAGACAATTGTTTAAATTTTCTAAAGTAGGTACAATCGCAGGCTCTCATATAATAAATGGTTTAATAAAATCTAACTCAAACATAAGAATCATTAGAGATGGTGTAGTTATATTCAGTAGTAAAGTCAAATCTATTCAAAGAGAAAAAAATGAGGTAAAAGAAGTTAAAAATGGTTTTGATTGTGGAATAACAATAGAAAATTTTAATGATATAAAAGAAAAAGATATTATTGAAGCCTATGAAATGAAAGAAGTGAAGAAATAATGAATTTAAAAGGAGATAGAGTCGCATCTGATATAAGGAAAGAAATATCAAATATACTTCTTACCGAAAGCAAAGATGAAGATTTTAAACTGGTAACAATAACTTATGCAAAAGTGACAAATGATCTTAGTTTTGCAAAAATATATTTTACTACTTTAAACGATGATAAAAAGGATAAAATAGAAAAAGATTTAAATAATGCAAGTGGTTTTTTCAGATCAGAATTAGCTAAAAGATTAGATATCAGACATACTCCAGAATTAAAATTCGTATATGATGAATCAATTGAATATGCTAAAAAAATAGAACAAATAATAAAAGAAATTAATGAATAGAAATAAAAAAAAGATTTATCATCTTCCTCTTTTGGAATCGAGTTCTTGCATTTCAGTTTGAAATTGTTGTTCTAGTAATGACAATTTTCGTTGATTAAGAGTTATCAAAAAATTGTGAAGTGTAGGGAAATAAGGCATTTTATACCAAGACCCACTAGAAGTAAAAACAGTCATATCTATACCATTCTCTGGAAAAGTAGTAATCGTTTCGAATGGGAGCAAAGGAATTAGTTGCTCTTTTATACTGGTAATCATTACAATGTTTCCAATATGGTCTTCTAAATAAGGTTTTTTAATATTCATGATAATATATTTTCCTTTTCTCATTTATTATAATTCAATTTTAAACTAAGCACTTTTAAATGTCAAACTTCATTTTTAAAGTTTACTTATAATTTGACTTTTTTGCAAATATAAAAAATTTAACTTATTTTCGTGCTATAATCAAAATAGAAGTGTATTTTATGTATGATGTAATAATAATAGGCGGAGGTTTAAGTGGATTGTTTCTTGCAAAAGAAATGTCTAAAAATAATAAACTTCTCATTATTTAAAAAGATATAATAAAAGATTTTCATAAGTGTATAACTGGAATTAAAAAATGTTTTCAAGATGATTTTATCAGCAAGTATATAGAAACTGAATTTTCTACGGGGTATTTAAAAAGTATGTATTCAGATAAATTATATTTAAATGCTAATTATGTTAGTTTAAATGAAAATAAATTAACCGCTAGAGATTTAAAGTATAAATATAATAAGAAATTTCAATTAAATCAAAATTTACAGTTAATCGCAGCTATATTAACTTCAAGTGCGAGTGTTAAAGATTTTTCCGAATTTCAAGAGAGTATAGTATTTTTTATGTAAGGAGAAATATATGCATTTTAATTCAAAAATAAACGATCCTTTTTTATATAATATCCCAGTATTGGATCTTCATGGAGAAATAGAAGGATCTTCTTTAGTATTAACCAAATTATTTATAGAAGATAATGTTAAACTAAAAAATAAAAAAATAATTATAATTCATGGAAAAGGTAAAGGAATAATTAAAAAAGTTGTCTATGAAGAGTTAAAATCAAATAAAAATGTTATAAATTTTAAAACAGATGGTTTTAATGATGGAATGACAATAGTAAATTTAAAATAACATATATTTTATTATGGATGATATAGAAAGTAAATTAAAAAGACTGAATATATCTAATGTAATAGATGTTATATTTATTATTATTTGGATTATATCAATATATTTAAATGAACTTACCAGAGAAGATATCTTAAATAATACAAATGAAAATAATGAAACAATTAGAAATGTAAGAATAGTCTTATTGATTATCTTTGTACTTTCAAATATATATTTTATATATGATAAATATAAATATAGAAATTTAGATAGAGATCCCGAAACAATCTTCGAATTAGATATACTTGCAAATATAATATTTATTATAGGTGGTTTAATATTAATATATATAACAGTTAACGATGAGGGTGCATTAATAGATATTGTTTAAAATATGTATTTATGTTAAAATATTTATCAAGGAGAAATTATGGAAGAGTTTTTAGTAGGCATTCTTATGGGAGTATCCATCTTATTAATAGTAATAGTATTACTTCAAAGTAATAAAGCATCTGATGCAAGTCAGATAATTACAGGTGGAAACAGTATGCTTTTATCAAATAGAAAAGAAAGAGGCGGAGAAAGGTTTGTTAGCAGGTTTACATATGCTTTGGGTATAGCTTTCATACTTGTATCCCTCATACTTTCTTTAATATAGTATACACATTAAAACATCAATTTGATGTTTTTTTAAATCACAATATGTTAAAATTAAAGAGCGAGGACATGAAATGAAAGAAGAAATTTTAAGAGTGTTGGAAGAATCCTCAAGAAGTTTAGATGCAAGTTTTATAATGAATAGCATAAAAAGTGAATATACAAATAAAGATTTGGAATATTTATTATCTGATTTAGATGATTTATGTAAGGATGGAACCCTATATCAAAGAAATGATGGCAATTATATGCTTTTTAATAAAAGTAATTTATTTAAAGGATTTTTGCAAATAACTGCCTCTGGTTCGGGTTTTGTATTACTTGAAAATGGTGATTTGTATATACCTAAAAAAAATTTAAATACTGCTTCTGACAAAGATTTTGTAATTGCGGAGCTAACAAAAAATAAGGCTTTAAAAAAAGAAGGAAGAATACTCAGGGTATTAAAAAGAAATTTAGGCTTTTCTTTAGCTGAAGTAATTTTTATAAAAAATAATCCATATGTTAAATTACTCGATAATGAGTTATCAAAAAGATATAATCTTACTCTTGAAAAAACAGATTTGAATCTGGTAGAGGGTTTGATAGTTAAATTAGAAATTGTAAAAGAAATGGATAAAAGAAATTTTGAAGTAAGAATAATAAAAGTAATTGGTCATAAAAATGCTCCCGATATTGACATATTAAAAATATGCAGTGAATTTAATCTTGAAACTGAGTGGAATGAAGAGGTAGTAGAGGAAATTAAATCAATACCAAGTGTTATATCACAAAAAGAAATATTGAATAGAAAAGATTTAAGAAATGAAATTATATTTACAATAGATGGGGAGGATACAAAAGACATAGATGATGCGGTAAGCATTAAAAAGCTTTCTAATGGAAATTATGAACTTGGAGTACATATCGCAGATGTATCTTATTATGTAAAAGAGGGAAGTGCAATCAAGAAGAGTGCTTTAAATAGAGGAAATTCTGTTTATCTTGCTGATAGAGTAATTCCTATGCTGCCTGTTGAGTTATCTAATGGAATATGTTCGTTAAATCCGCAATCGGATAGACTAGCTTTTTCTTGTATTATGGAAATAAACAACAATGGAGATGTTGTTAATTATGATATTTTTAAATCTGTAATAAAAAGTAATAAAAAAATGACATATGAAACCGTTAATAGATTATATTCTGGGGAAATCTTAGAAGATTATAAAAGTTTTGAAAGTCATTTAATTTTAATGAAAGAATTATATGAAATATTAGAAAAAAGCTCTTATAATAATGGTAAACTTGATTTTTTATCTGATGAAATAAAATTAATAGTTGATGAAGAAGGGAAAGTAAAAGAAGTTAAAAAATATGAAACAGGTATAGCCCAGGGGGTAATAGAAAACTTTATGATCGTAGCCAATACCACAGTTGGAAGCCATATATATAACATGACTTTGCCCTTTGTATATCGTATTCATGATGTTCCAAGTGCAGAGAAAATCAAAGATTTTGTTAGTTTTGTATCAACTTTGGGTCATAGTTTAATCGGTAAAGCATCATATGAAAGAATGAAACCTAAAGAACTCCAAAATATTTTAAATCAGTTAAAAACTTTTAAAGAGTATAAGATATTAAATAAGAAATTATTAAGATGTATGAAAAAAGCAGAATATTCACCTGATAATATCGGGCATTTTGGCCTTGCCTTGGACAGTTATAGTCATTTTACATCTCCAATAAGAAGATACAGTGATACAATGGTTCATTTTTTTCTTACAGAATATCTGGTAAATAATAATTACTCAAAGGATTTTATAAATTACTGGAATAATTCTCTTCCATATATTTGTGAACACATCTCTAAAACAGAAATAGATGCAGAGGATTGTGAAAGAGAAGTAAATGATATGAAAATCGCAGAATATATGGAGAGTCATATTGGTGATATATATGAAGGTACTATTGACGGGTGTTTATCTAAAGGCTTCTTTGTAGAAACAAATAATTTAATTAGCGGTTTTGTTTCACTTGCCACTTTAAAAAAATTTTATACATATGATGAGGAATTAATGGCTTATATGGATAAGAAAAATAGAGTATGTTTTAGAATAGGAGATAAAGTTAAAGTAAAATGCATCGGAGCATCTAAAATAAAAAGGCGGGTAGATTTTACTATTTATGAGGAAAAAGATGGAAATATTTAATCGAAAAGCAAGGTTTAATTATTTTATAGAAAGTGAAATAGAATGTGGTATAGAGCTTGTTGGAACAGAAGTAAAAAGCATTAGAGAAGGCTCTGCCAATATAAATGAAGCTTATGCTAGAGTGAAAAATAATGAAATATATCTTATTAATATGTTTATATCTAAATATAAAGAAGGCAATATATTTAATCATAGTGAGACTAGAGAAAGAAAATTACTGCTTCATAAGAGTGAAATAAGAAAAATATCAAAACAGGTGGAGTTAAATAACTATACTTTAATACCATTAAAATTATATTTTGTAAGAGGTAAGGCTAAGATACTTTTGGGAATATGCAAGGGTAAAAAGCTTTATGATAAAAGGCAGTCTATAAAAGAAAGAGATTTGAAAAGAATTTCTTGATTAATAAACGATATTAATTTTAGAAAGTGGTATAATACTGATAAGGCAAATATAATATATGGGGAAAGATATAATATGAAAAAAATATTAATAATATATGCTTCATATGGAAATGGACACAAATCTATTGCGAATTATATAAAAAACTATATTGAAGCAGAAAACAAATATGAAGTTGAAATACTAGATATACTTGATTATGTAGGTAAATTTACTAAGTTTTCTGTTAAAGTATATCTTTATCTTTTTAGTCATAGATTTGATCATTTATTATCGGGATTTTATGATATGGCCAATAATAGAGCTTTTAGAGTTTTATATAATGTATATGTGAAAAATATCATTTCAAATGAAAAATTGGAGAACATTATCTGCAATATCAATCCCGGATTAGTCATTGCAACTCATTTTTATGGAAATAACATTGCATATAAATTAAATAATGCTCATAAATTAGAAACACAAGTAATGACTATTATAACAGATTACAAAGTTCATGATTTTTGGATATCCTGCAAAGAAAAAGATGAACTTTTCATAGTTGCTAATGATATAGTTAAAGAAGAAATGATTAAAAAAAGATGTGAATCTAAAAAAATATATCCTTTTGGACTTCCCTTTAACATACTTGAACTTAATAAAATCCCATCGGATGAGGCTATATATAAAAAATACAATATAGATAAGAGCAAAAAAGTTATATTATTTTTTGGCGGTGGTGGAGCTGGAAAGGAATCATATTTAAAATATTTTAGAGAACTTTTAAAAATGAACATATCTGCAGAAATAATTTTTGTTTCTGGTAATAATAAAAAACTAAAAGAAAAAGCTGAGAATATACAAAAGAAATATAAAAGTAAGAATGTTCATGTGTATGGTTTTATCACAGAAATATTGGAGTTAATGAAAATAGCTGATTTAGTTATAACAAAGCCCGGAGGTGCTACTGTGACAGAATGCATTGAAATGAAAAAAGTAATGATGCTTTTGCCCAGCATGGCAGTAGAAAAACACAATGCAAAATTTGTATCTAAAAACAATCATGGGTTTTCCATTAAATTTATGTTAACATTCAAAAATAGCATAATAAAATTTATGAAAGATTCTATTAAATTTAAAAAGTATAAAGACAGTTATAATAAGGTAAATCCCAACAATTCTTTAGCTAAAATATATGAGTTGATAAATGATGTTTTAAAATAAAAAATACTTTTTTCAAGCATTTTCTATTCATTACCACAATATCTTCTTCTTAAATCTCTTATAGTATCTGTTCCTGTCTCTGAGATTTCATCAAGACCTTCTATCATATCTACTTGAGATTTCAAAATTTTTGAATAAATCTTTCTTTTTTGTGATTCATTTGTTATAAAACAAAACTTATTTAAATCAAAAATAAATTCAACTCCATCTTCACTTCCAAAAACAATATGTCTGCTGTCATAAAAATAATCCATTCCAGGAAAAGCACAACCAATTAGTTCTATTTCCCCACTTTTTTCATCATAAGCTCTAACAAGAACACAATTTTGTCCTTTTTCTTCAACTTCAGTTTCAATCAAATAAATACCACAATCATTTACTTTTGTAACATTACATTTTCCCATAAAATTATACCTCTTTTCTTTAAATAATGAGAATATTCTATAAAATATATATGTGATTGTCAAGAAAATACAATGAATTTGTTGAAATTTTATGATAATGTCAGTATAGATAGTTTTTTAAATTTATTTGACCTCTTTTATATCAAGTAATATAATTGTTTTAGGAGATGAATCTGTATATGAAAAAAAGAAAAAATAAACTTATAAAATTCATTATTTTTCTAGTATTAATAGTTGGAGTATTTTACTTTTTGAATATGAAGTTTAACATATATTCTAAAATAAAAAATTATTTTAATATTGTAGAAGAAAATAATGACAAAGAAGAACCTATAATAATACCTAAATTAAAAATAATAGATGAAGACTCCAATGGAAGGATTATAGCCGTTATGATAAACAATCATAAACAGGCCAGACCTCATTCTGGACTTCAGGATGCATTTTTAAACTATGAAATAATAGTTGAAGGGGGCATCACAAGAATATTATCACTTTTTAGAGATAAAACAACAGATAGAATAGGTTCCATAAGAAGTGCCAGACATTATTTTTTAGATTATGCATTAGAAAATGATGCTGTTTATGTTCATTTTGGCTGGAGTCCTCAGGCTCAAAAGGATATATCTTCTTTTAAAATAGATAATTTGAATGCATTAAGTAATTCAAGCCTTTATTGGAGAGATAAATCTTTAAAAAAACCTACAGAACACACAGCATTTACAAGTATAGAGAGAATAAATAATTTAATATCAAAAAAAAGTTATAGAAATACATCTGATAAAGATATGCTTTTAAATTACAGTACTGATGAAATAGATTTATCAAAGAATATTTCTTCTATAAGAGCCGATAAAATATATATAGAATATTCTTCTTATACAAACACTTCATATAATTATGATAAAGCAAGTGGACTATATAAAAGATTTATGAGCGGCGCTTCTCACAGTGATTATATTACTAAAGAACAATATACAACAAAAAATATAATCACTTACCAGATAAAAAATAAAAGTATTGATAGTGCGGGTAGACAAACATTAGAAAATATTGGTTCTGGAAATGGATATTATATAACTGGTGGGTATGCCATTCCTATTACTTGGGAAAAAACAGATAGAAGTTCTCAGACTATTTATAAATATTTTTCTGGAAAAGAAATAGATGTTAATGATGGAGTGACCTGGATTCAAATACAACCAGTGGGGAAAACTTTAAAAATTGAAGGTATAGAAGAAAATAGTTCTACAAATTAATTGGAATTCATATAAATTAATAACACAACTTGAAAATTTATTTATTAAGTGTTAAAATGTTTTTAGAATAAAGGAGGCAAATTATAAATGGAAAAGTTTTTAGATTTTTTGGCTAGTAATTATATTTATTTTCTAATTGCGGCAGGAGTATTATTTTTTGCATTAATAGGATTTATAGTGGATCTTAAAAAGAAAGGAAAATCAGAGGAGGAAGAAGTAAGGGAAGAAGTTCCGATGACTGAAATACCTGTAGAAACTCCGGTTTTAGAGCCATCAATTGAAACTCAGCCAGTAGTGCCAGAAGTTGTAGAACCTGCTTTTACTTTAGAAGAAGAAGCACCCGTAGCTGTCCAGGAATTTAATCCGGCTCCAGCGATGCCCGAAGTTGAAGTGGTTCAACCTGATAAAATTGAATTAACTCCACCAGGACAAGACAACATATCTGAAATAGAAGAATTGAAATAGTTTACATTAAAATTAAAAAGATATAGAAAATATATCTTTTTTGATGTATAATTTATAATGAATAGAGGAGGTCCTGTGGATTACAATGCTATTTTAAATATAGTTTCTAAAATAATAGATATTGCATTCGTGTGGATGATGTTTTATTTTATACTTAAATATTTAAGAAACAATGTAAAATTAATATTAATATTCAAGGGTGTTCTTGTATTGATATTAATTAAAATATTGAGTCAATTACTTAATTTAAATACAGTCGGAATAATTTTGGAATATGTAATAGAATGGGCTCCGATTGCCTTAATAGTTATATTTCAGCCGGAAATTAGAACTGTTTTAGAGAGCATCGGAAGAAGTAAGCTACTTGGAAGACATAAAGTATTGACTGTTGATCAAAGAGAAAAATTAATTTATGAAATAACTCAGGCTTTAGATTATCTTAAGAAAAATAGAATTGGTGCTTTAATCGCAATAGAAAGAGATTATAGCCTTCGTCAATATATAGAACCAGCAAACAAAATATATGCAGATATATCAAGTGAGCTTCTTGTTTCTATATTTTTCCCAAACAATCCCCTACATGATGGAGCGGTTATTGTTCAAGGTGAAAAAATTACATGTGCGGGGGTTATATTTCCAACAAGTATGAACCCTTCAATTTCTAAAAGACTTGGAACAAGACATAGAGCAGCTTTGGGCATTTCTGAAATGACAGATGCAATAGCTATTGTTGTTTCAGAAGAAACCGGCAGAATAAGTATAGCAATTAAGAGTGAGTTAAATTATAATTTATCTGTAGATGATGCAAAAATGATATTAATGGAAGAACTTCAGCCAAAAAAAGAATTATTTTATGAGGCCGATATTGAAAGTGAAAAGGAGGAAGAATCCAATGAAGAAATTAACTAAAACAGGTTCCTTCTTTAAAAAAATAGGATTATTTATATACAAAATACTTGATGTAATTTTGATTACTCCAATTAGTAAGCTGATATATAAATTATTGAATAGGAATCCAAATGGGCCTAGTTTAATAGATAGAATGTTAAATAAACCCAATATGATAGTATATATTTCCTTGATACTTGCTTTTGGTACATTCTTTCTTATAGATAGAAAAATAGTGACTCTTGTAGAAACAGAGGCATCTATTGTTTCTAATCAAAAGATTGATGTTGAATATAATGAAGAGTCTTTTGTAGTCGAAGGAATTCCATCAACGGTAGATATTGTATTAATGGGAAGAAAAAGTGACTTATATTTGGCCCAACAGCTGGGAGAGCATAAGATAACTCTTGATTTAACAGGGCTTGGAATAGGAACTCATAAAGTTAAATTAAAATACAACAATCCTATAAACACCCTTCAATACAAACTTGATCCATCTGCAATAACAGTTGTTATATATCCAATTGTTAGAGAGGTTAGAACAATTACAACTGATATAATAAATAAAGATAGATTATCTGAAAAACTTATAGTAAGTAATGTCTCTTTAGGAAGAGATGAGGTAATCATAAAAAGTTATGCTGAGAAGCTTGAAAAAGTGGCTTCAGTAAAAGCTATTGTAGATGTTAATGCGTTAAATGCAAATGCAGCAGGCACTTATACTTTAGAAAATGTGAAGCTGGTGGCATATAATGAAAAAGGAACAGAAATAAAAGATATAGAAATTTTACCTGAAACTCTAACAGCAACTGTTGTAATTACATCTCCAAGTAAGACAGTACCGATAAAAATTGTTCCAATTGGAGAAGTTGCAAGTGGGGCGGCTATTAGTTCAATAACATCAAGTGTCACAAAAGTAACCGTGTATGCTGATGAGGCAATTTTATCAGGTATAGAAAGCATTGAGGTTCAAATTGATGTTAATGGTTTAAGTGAAGACAAAACATATCAAACATCTATAGAAAAGCCTTTGGGAGTAAAATCTGTTAGTGAGAAAAATATAACAGTTAAAGTTCAAATGGAAAGAGAAACATCTAAAGAATTTGAGAATATAAGCATAGAACTTAGAAATTTGGGTGAAGGATTAAAGGCTTATGGTAAGACAAGTACATCAGTAAGCGTTATAGTAAAAGGAACATCTTCGTTACTTAACGCTTTAACTAAGGAAGATATTAAAGCATATGTTGATTTAACTGATTTAACTGCAGGGGAGTGGGAAGTTCCTGTAAAAGTGACAGGAAATGATTTAAAACTATCATATACTTCAAAAACATCAAAATTAACAATAATAATAAGTAATTAAGGAATAAGTAATCAAGAGCATAAAGAACATAAAAAGCTCTTTTTTATTTTGAAAAAATATGGTAAGATGAATATATAAAATATAGGAGAATGAATATGAAAAATAAAAAAGGATTTACATTAACAGAGATATTAGTGGTAATAGCGATAATAGGTATAATATTAGCAATAGCAATACCTGCCTCATTATTAGTTAGTAAATCAATAAAACAAAGAGCATACGAAGCAAAATGGACATCATTAATAGCAGCTGCAGAATTATATGGAAAGAATAATAAAGATGCTTTTGGAGAAGCGACTCAAATACAAATAACAGTAGAAACTTTATTGGCAAATGGATATATAACAGAAGATGCCAATTCTTGTGAAAGAGCAGTGGGATGTATAATAGATCCAAAAGATGAAAAAACAATAATGAATGATGAACCAATAACAATCAAAATAAATAAATCTGCAGTACAGGCAGCTAAGGGTGCAATGACAGTAGATTTAAAAATATATTTTGCAAAAAACGGTGCGGAGATTGGAGTAACCAGTCTTGGATGCTCTACATTAAATGGAAGTGTTTGTACAGTAAAATTACCTTCTATAACTAGAAGTGGATACACAATCATAGGATGGAATGAAAATGCTTTAGCAACTACACCAACAAATCAAGCAGGAGAAGATATAGAGTTATCAAATAGCAATAATGGAACAACATATTATGCAATAACAAGTAAGACTTTAACAGCTACGTTTGATAAAAATAATGCAAGTGCGATAGGAGTCACTTCAGTGGAATGTAGAATATATAATTCAGGAACAAGTTGTAATATTGTAACTCCAACAATAACTGCATCATCAGGATATAGTGTTGTAGGATGGAATACAAGTGCTTCAGCAACAGTAGCTCAATATGCTCAATCCTCAACAGTTACATTAACTTCAAATATTATTTATTATGCAATAACAAAACTTTCTGTGACTTGTAGAGGATCTGTTACTTATGTTTGTCCAACAGATTTAACATATACTCTTTCTGGCACGACTTGTACATATTCTTATACAACTACAAATAGATCTCTAGATTCAACTACTCACGAATATCTTTGTGGATATACTAAAAGTGGAAGTATAGTATGTGATGGTGCTGGCGGAACATGGAGTAGAAATTGTGTAGATAATGGTCAATGTGATTCTTCTGCAGGAGAAGGAGGAGTTCTTATCGAATATAAATGCAGAAGTACATGTACAACAAAATATGTTTGTGATAGTGGCTATTCGGGAGGGGGAACGGCTTCTTCAAAGTGCACTAAAACTACAACTGCTATCGCAGCTTGCACAGTGGAAAATTCAGTAAAAGATGGGGATTATTGTTATTTATATTACCAAACTTCATGTCCGAGTGGATGGACTGAACAGTAGAAAAAGGGAGGCCAAAATGAAAAATAAAAAAGGATTTACATTAATAGAAATCATAGTTGTAATAGCAATAATAGGTATAATATTAATAATAGCAATACCTACTACTTTATTAATAAGTAAATCAATAAAAGAAAGAGCATACGAAGCAAAATGGACATCATTAATAGCGGCTGCAGAATTATATGGAAAGAATAATAAAGATGCTTTTGGAGAAGCGACTCAAATACAAATACCAGTAGAGACCTTGCTGGCATATGGATATATAACATCAGATTCTACTTACTGTGAAAGAACTGTAGGATGCATAATAGACCCGCGAGATGAAAAAACAATAATGAATGATGAGCCTATAACAATAAGAAAAAATAAATCTGCAGTACAGGTGACTCAAGGAGTAATGACAGTAGATTTAAAAATATATTTTGTGGGAAATGGTGCGGAGATTGGAGTAACCAGTCTTGGATGCTCCACATTAAATGGAAGTGTCTGTACAGTAAAATTACCTTCTATAACTAGAAGTGGGTACACAATTCTAGGATGGAATGAAAATGCATCTGCAACAATATCAATTCATCAAGCAGGAGAGAATTTTGAGTTATCAAATAGCAATAATGGAGTGACATATTATGCAATAACAAGTAAACCTTATACGGCTACATTCAATAAGAATAATGCAAGTGCAATAAGTGCGACATCCGCAAACTGCAACATATATAATAAAAAAACAAGTTGTAATGTCACAACCCCAACAATAACAGCCTCTTCAGGAGGTGTTGCTGTAGGATGGAATACATCATCAAGTGCAACAACATCTCAATATAATGTTTCAGCAACAATTCCATTAACTTCAAATATCACCTACTATGCAATAACAAGTAAAACATACACAGTTACATTTAATAAAAACAGTGCTAGTGCAATAGGAGCAACATCAGCAAGTTGTAAAATATATAATAATGCAGCAACAAGTTGTAATGTCACAGCGCCAACAATAACTGCCTCTTCAGGGTACAATGTTGTAGGATGGAATACAAATGCATCAGCAAGCTGTACAATATACAATATAATACAAAGTTGTAATGTAACAGCACCAACAATAACTGCTTCTTCAGGATACGATGTTGTAGGATGGAATACATCATCAAGTGCAACAACATATCAATATAAGGTTTCATCAACAATTCCACTCTCCTCAAATATCACCTACTATGCAATACAAAAGAAAAAAAGTTCTGGTACCTCGACAACTCCAACAGCAACTTCATGTTCATGTAGTTATTCATGTAAAGCAAGAAATGCAGATGGCACATATATTTATGTTAATGGTAATTATGTCTTTATTACTGAAACTTTATCTGGAACCATTAACACAGTAACCACTTATTATGAATCAGCCGGTCAAACATGTGAGAGAAAAGAAGATTACTGTAAACATTCAAAGGGGTCTAAATGTGGTAAAACTCAATGTTATAAAAGCTATATTTCTACTATTTGCTACTAATAAATTTTACTAGTTTTATTTCAAAATTATTATAAAGTATAAAAAATCTATTTTATTAATTAAAATTACAATCAATATATTAACTACTCACAATTTTTTCAAATTAAAGTCTATGAGATTAAACAATTTATTTAAAATAGAACTTACATTAAACTAAGTTTAATAAATAATAAAAAACTTTAATATTTCAATTTAATTAGTACATTTTATTCTCAAAAACAGACAGTTTATATATTAAAATGGGTATATTAATTTTAAGTTTCCGCAAAATATAGTAAAAAGAAAGAGCAGTATAAGATAAACAGTAAAAAAGTTATTAACAAACAAAACAAAGCCCCATAATGTGTGGCTTTGATGTTGTGATAAGTCACTTTTTCCTGTATAATTATAATTGAAAAAACTAAAAAATA
>CAZBKY010000002.1:1380-6348 GCA_964492595.1 uncultured Muribaculaceae bacterium | reverse complement strand
TGTTGTGATAAGTCACTTTTTCCTGTATAATTATAATTGAAAAAACTAAAAAATAAGGAGTGATATCACATGTATAATTACAATACTTTTATCTATCAAATTAAAGAGGGTTTATTCAATTTTTTTTCAAAAATTGGAAAATTATTGGGAAGAGTCGAATCTAAGTTTATTTCTTCTATGATTTATGGTATTGTTAAATCAGCTTCTCCTATGCTTTCAGAAATAGGGAGAAGTTTAAAGGAAAAAATTAAATTAATTGATACAGTAGATAGATTAAGTAAAAATCTAGCTAAAATCTATAAATATCTAGATATAGTATGGAATAATTATCATAAAGAGATAAAACCAAAACTGAAGTCTAATTCTCTTATGTCTTTTGATTTTTCTGATGTTATAAAACCATTAGGTAAAAAGTTTGAAGATATAGTCTTAGTACCAGATGGTTCTGATGAACATAAACTCAAGATGGGATATTGGGTTGCAGAAGCAACAGTATTAATTAATGATCGCGTAGTGTCATTATATTCAACAATTTTTTCTACACTTAGCAAAGGATTTAAAAGTACAAATGATATTGCATTTAAGATACTAGATAAAATTTATACTTCCTTTGGAAATATCAGAACTTTTGTTATGAATAGAGGAATCGTTTCTTATTACAAAAAATGGAGAATTGAAGAATATTTCAAATATAAAAAACAACAATTTGATTTTGAAAAATTTAGAGTAAGAGATTTAGAGAGAATCAATTCTCTCAACACCCTTATGACTTTGGCTTTATCTGGATTAGAAATTATTACTCGTCAAAAAAGCAAATTATTGTTATTTATATTAGAGGAAGCAAAACCCATTAAACAAACAGTATACTTCGAACTATATCGTTTAGCTTATGGTGTAAAAGCTATATTAAGCCATTCTATTACTGGCATTACTGCCTTTTTTTCCAATCTTAATCCTCCTAATATTACTCAGTTATCTCTTTTTGATTATTTTGCGGAAACTTAAAGTATATTAATTTATTGACAAAAGTGCTTGAAATGTGTATAATAAGAAACCATAAAGAAAAGGGTTAAGTTAAAAGTATATAACTTTATTATAAGGGATTAAAAAATGCAAAAAAAAACTAAAAGAAAATTAATTGAATTGATAACATTTATAACAGTAGCAGCAGCGTTAATGACTGGAGGATGTAAAGAAGTTGAAGCAAAGGAAGAAACTATCGCAACTCCGGAAATAACTTTAACTTTCACACCAAAACCAACACCAACAGTCACTCCAGAGGCAAGTCCTATTTTAGAACCAACACCAAATAAAGAAGAAGAGAAAGAACTTCTTGGATTAAGTATTGATGAAAAGGAGGTAACAAGATTCTATAATCATTGTGTATTTTATTTTCAGACAGAAAATGGTCAGATAAAAATGGCTTTTTGCAAAAGTTTTGTTTATCATAAATTAAATGAAGTACAACATGTATCATCTTTTAAAGAAGAAGATATTCTATTTTCTATGAAAGAATCAGATATGGGTTTGTCCGGGTCGCTTAGTGACCTGTTAAAATATGATATAATACCTAATGAAGATTTAGGAAATATAAATATCATTAAAATATCTGATATACCTTTAATGAGGAGAGATATGAAAGAATTGGGTATAGAAGAACCTAGTAATGAGGAGTTCCAAAAAATCATGAAATTGATAAACTCAACAGGAAATCCAGCTTGTTACTATTTAGAAATAACTATGGGAGAACTTGTAGACTTTTATTTATCTTTCCCTGAAGAATATAGAGTATATGATTTGGGATGTAATCTTAATAATAACAATGTTATTATAAGTCCATATCCTGAAATATTAGATGAAGAAGCAATATTACCTGCAAATACTAGAAAAATTTATAAAAATTCAGATAAATTAAATTAACATAGATAAAGAACAACTATAAAGGGAGAATGTATGAAAAAAGAATTAACAAGAAAAATGCTTATAGATATGTATTTTAAATTTTTTGAAAGTAAAGGGCATAAAATAATACCCAGTGCAAGTATAATACCTGAAAATGATCCAACAGTATTATTCACAACCGCCGGAATGCATCCTTTAGTGCCTTATTTGCTTGGAACTCCTCATCCTGAAGGAAAAAGAGTTGTTAACGTGCAAAAATGTTTAAGAACAAGCGATATAGATAGTGTTGGAGATGATTCTCACTGTACATTCTTTGAAATGTTAGGAAATTGGTCCTTTGGAGATTATTTTAAAGAAAAAATGATACCTTGGTCATATGAATTTTTAACAAACAGTGATTATTTGAATTTACCAAAAGATAAATTATATTTTACAGTGTTTGAAGGTAATGAAAATGCACCTAAGGATATTGAAAGTTACAATTTATGGAAAAGCTGCATTGTCGAAGAAAGTCACATATTTTTCTTAGGTAAAGAGCATAACTGGTGGGAACTTGGAAGTGGGAATGGACCTTGCGGGCCAGACACAGAAATGTTTTATGACACCGGCAAAGAGGCATGTTCTAAAGATTGTAATCTATCATGTGATTGTGGCAAATATTTGGAAATATGGAATGATGTTTTTATGGAATTTAATTCAAAGGATGGAATATACACCCCTCTTAAAAATAAAAACGTGGATACAGGGATGGGACTTGAGAGAACACTAACAGTATTAAATGGTAAAAAAAGTGTTTATGATACTGATATATTTAAAAATAGTCTCCTTAAATTAGAAGAGTTGAGTAGTTTAAAATATGAAGATAATAAAAAATCATTTAGAATAATATTAGATCATATTAGAACAAGTGTGTTTATTTTAGGGGATGACCTTAGACTCATGCCTTCTAATACAGGAAGAGGTTATGTACTTAGAAGATTAATAAGAAGGGCTATCAGATATATAAAAAGCTTAAATATAAATAATTCTATATTAGAAGATTTAGCTTTAGTATTTATAAATGATTATAAAGAATATTATGAAGAACTTGAAAGAAATAAAAATTATATAATAGAAGAGTTACTAAAAGAAGAAATTAAATTTAATAAAACTTTAGATTCGGGATTAAAAATGTTTAATAAAATAACTAGAAATATAGAAAATAATAAAATAGATGGAACGAACGCATTTAAATTATTTGATACATTTGGGTTTCCTTTAGAATTTACAGTTGAACTTGCTAAAGAAAACAATATAGAAGTTGATATACTCGGATTTAATCAAAAATTCAAAGAACATCAGGAGCTTTCTAAAACGGCATCTATAGGCGAGTTTAAAGGCGGTCTTGCTGATAATTCATATGAAAGTACCAAATATCATACTCTGGCACACATACTTCTTTCAGAGCTAAAAATTATGTACGGAAAAGATGTGATACAAAAAGGTGCTAATATAACTCCAGAAAGACTTAGATTCGATTTTAACTTGGATAGAAAAATGACAGAAGAAGAGCAAGAAAGATTAACAAACAATGTAAATAGTTATATTAAACAAAATGTAGATGTTATTAAAGAGGAAATGACTTACGAAGAGGCCAAAAAACAAGGAGCAGAGGGAATTTTTACTGATAAATATGGCTCTAAAGTTTTTGTTTATTCAATAGGCGATATATCCAAAGAAATATGTGGAGGGCCTCATATAAAAAATACCAGTGAACTTGGGACTTTTAAAATCATAAAAGAAGAAAGCTCTTCAGCTGGAGTGAGAAGACTAAAGGTTATATTGGAATAATAAATTAATTTTAATAATCGGAGAACAAATATGAATATCAAAGTGAAAAAAGTAAAAATAATAGTCACTTCACCGCCCCAAAACGCTGATGAAATTAGAAATGTAATTGGTAATGCCGGAGCTGGTATCATTGGCAATTATACACATTGTAGTATATCTTCAGATTGTATTGGAATATTTAAGGGCAATGATAAAAGTAATCCTTATATAGGGACTAAAAATCAAATTGAATTAGTTAAAGAAATAAAAATAGAAGTCCAGTGCGAAGTAGAAAAGATAAAAAAAGTGTTAAAGGCATTAAGAGAAGTTCATCCATATGAAGAAGTCGCAGTTGATATTGTGCCTTTGATTGATGAAAATGATTTATAACGATAATAAATTATTACAAAATGAATTTTTTGTTGTCTTCACAAATATGAAAGGCTTATATGAAAAATATTTTTGAATTAACTTTAGAAGAACTAGAAGAAATTTTATTAAAAAATAATTTTAAAAAATTTAAAGCATCTCAACTAGTGGAGTGGATTTATAAAAAGAAAATATATGATTTTAATTTAATGACAAATTTAAGTAAGAACTTGATTAAGTTTTTAAATGAAAATTTTGTAATAAAATTTTTAGAAATAAAGATGGAAGAAAAGGGTAAAGACACCTCAAAATATTTATTAAAATTAGAGGGTGGCAGTGTTATTGAATGTGTACTTATGAAACATAACTATGGAAAAAGCTTATGTATATCTTCTCAGGTAGGATGTAATATGGGATGTTCTTTTTGTGAAAGTGGGAGACTTAAAAAAGTTAGAGATTTAACTGTAAGTGAGATGGTTTTAGAAGTATTAACCATTGAAAGAGCTGTGAGTGATAGAATAGATAATTTAGTTATTATGGGAATTGGTGAACCTTTTGATAATTATGAAAATTTCATTAAATTTATTTCTATTGTTAATAATCCTAAAATGATTGGTCTTGGAAGCAGAAAAATAACAGTGTCAACCTGTGGTATAGTACCTAAAATTTATGATTTTGCAGATCTTCAGCTTGGTGTTAATCTTGCCATTTCTCTTCATGCTCCAAATGATAAGGTGAGAAGCGCTCTTATGGGAATAAACAAAACTTATAAAATAAAAGATATAATGGATGCATTAGATTATTATATAAAAAAAACTAATAGAAGAGTAACAATAGAATATATTATGATAAAAGATGTAAATGATAGTGAGTCTTTTGCGAGGGAGC
>CAZBKY010000002.1:0-1370 GCA_964492595.1 uncultured Muribaculaceae bacterium | reverse complement strand
TTTCAAAATTGTTAAAGGGTAAATTAGTATATGTTAATATAATACCTTATAATGAAACAGAAAATTTTGAATTTAAGAGAAGTGAACACTATAAAATCAATAAATTTTATGATATACTTATGAAAAGTGGAATAAATTGCACGGTTAGAAAAGAAATGGGCAAGGATCTCTCAGCTGCTTGCGGGCAACTTCGAGCAAGAAAGAAGGATGATGATGAATGTTAACATATTATCAGACAGATACAGGAAAAGTTAGAAGTCATAATGAAGATGCAGTTACTATAGTAAAAAATGTAAGTGGCGAGTATCTTCTTGTTGTGGCAGATGGAATGGGGGGACACAAGGCGGGAGAGGTGGCATCTTCTTTAGTTGTAAGTGAGATGGGAAAAAGATTTTCTTCCCTAAGCAGTATTGGAACTAAGGAAGAGGCAGTAAACTGGTTAAAAGAAATAACTGATGAAGCAAATTTGAAAATATTAAAATATGCAGAAGAGAACCCTGAAGCAAGTGGTCTTGGAACAACCTGTGTTTGTGCGATTTTTACTCCTTCGTTTTTGATATTTGGAAATATTGGTGATTCAAGAGCTTACGTTATGAAAAACAAGAAAATATATAAGGTAACCAAAGATCATACTCTTGTAGATGTACTTGTTGAAACTGGAGAACTTAGTCCTGAAGAGGCTTTAAATCATCCACAGAAAAATGTTCTTATGAAAGCGCTAGGAGCAAGCGAAATAGTTGCTGTAGATCTTTTTGAAGTAGAAAAAGATATAGATCAAATATTTTTATGTTCTGATGGCATAACAAACTTATTAAACGCAGAGCAGATTGAAAGAGTATTAAACGATGATGAACTTGATATAGAGGAAAAAGTGAATAAATTGATTTTAAAAGCAAATGCTAGGGGTGGCAATGACAATATAACAATCGCTTATTTAGTTAGGGAAAGTGGTGATACAGTTGATAATGAGGGGTAATAAAATAAACGACAGATATGAAATAATAAAGACATTGGGCGAAGGCGGAATGGCTAATGTTTATTTGGCGTATGATACTATTTTAGATAGAGAAGTGGCGGTTAAAGTTTTACGTGGAGATTTAGCCAATGATGAAAAATTTGTAAGAAGATTTCAAAGAGAGGCCTTATCTGCATCTTCTTTATCACACCCTAATATTGTTGAGGTGTATGATGTTGGTGAAGATAATACACAGTACTATATAGTTATGGAATATTGTCCCGGCAAGACTTTAAAACAGCTTCTTAAAAAAAGAGGTAATTTAACAATAAGCGAAGTAATCGATATAATGCTTCAGATAACTGATGGAATGGCACATGCTCATGATTCTTATATAATTCATAGGGATATTAAA
>CAZBKY010000001.1:42453-60162 GCA_964492595.1 uncultured Muribaculaceae bacterium | reverse complement strand
AAATTTCATTTTTCTTCTATAGACTATATAATTACTTCTAATATCAGTCCATTAGGTCTTTCTAAAAGACTCGAATTATTTGAGCATGTAATATCAAATGATTTAATCAGTGAGAATATAAAATTAACTCCATATTTTAAAAACTTACTTTTTAATATAGGAGTGACCTTTGAAGTTTTTGAAAAACTGATATTATCCGGTAAATTTAAAAACATAAAAATTAAAATAATAGATTCTAATTATTTTTCGCAAGAACAAGCTAAACTTTATTTAAAAAACTCTACATATTATGAAGCACTGCAAAATTCTGATATTACAAAACTTTTAAATTTACTTTCTAAAGAAGAATTACTAGAGGTCTTGAATAACAAATTATTTTTATTAAACTTAAATACAGATATATTTAGAAAATTAAATAATTTAGAGTTTGAAGATATAATAAACAGTGAATTAATATGTCAGACTATTAATAGAGTATATTTTAGAAATATGATAGAAGAGTACTTTTATGATACAAGAAATTTAACCATATTGTTAAATAAAAATGTAAGTCAGTTTCTTTTTGGAAAAGGTACTGTTTTAAATGAAAATGATTTACACCATATTAATTATCTTATGGATTATGTTTTTAATAAAGAAATGAATTTTGATAAATTTAACATAGAAATAATAGATGCCTTTTGTGCTATGTATTTAATACTTGGAATTAACGGATCTTTAGACTTAATAAATTTAAGTGGTATAAATTTAAATGTTGCCGATATTTTAAAAATTAAAGATAATATTTTACAATCTAAAATTAATAATTATCGTTTAGAAAATTCAGAGATTATAAATAGACTCTATGATCATGTTATATTTGAGCTTAATATGACAGTTTCTAAAGAAAATATATATGAATATTCTGATATGGGATATTCTTGGCTTATAGAATACGCTAAAGTTTTTGAAAGAGAAAAATTGGAAGATTTATTTTCTAGATATATACAAATTAAAAGAAATCCAGAGAGTACAGCTGCAGAAATCAAAATGATTCAAGCAGAATTAAGAAGTTTTTGTGAAGAAATAAGAGAGAAGAAAATACAGTATATAGCCAGTGAATTTAATAAAGAGCTTATAGAAGAAATTAAAAAACATTTTAAAATTAAAGACTCTGAAATCGAGGCAATATCTGAGAAACTAAAAAAGCAGGAATTTATTTCCGGGTTAGTTGGAAATACTATTCGAATAATGTCAGAAGATACAGAAGAAAGAGAATATTTAATAAACACTTTAAAATCAGAAATAGATTTAAATGGTATTTGTGATTTTGAATATTTTAAAAACAATATGTTTTTGAATATATTAAATAAAACATTTGATAAAGAAAATTTCATGGAAGAACTCGGAATTAATGTCCCCGAAAATTATGAATTTTATTTGCAGGATTTAAGAAGGCAAAAAATTGTAGGCAAAGCAAATCGTATGTTTTTTGAAAACAAAGAGATTTTCGAATATTTGTTAGGAAGAAGAGAGAATTTATCTGAAGAAAAATCGAAAATGCTTGTTAACATTAATAAAATCAAATATGCTTTTTCTGAATTTTTAGATTATATAGATTATGATAGGGGGGAAATTGTATATAAATCTTCTTTAAAATATGATGAAAAAGAATGTGAAGATTATTATATTTTTGTAAGAAGGATTAATAAAATAAGTAAAAACATTTTTAATGTCTTAAAAAGAGAAATTCTCGCAAATGAAGATGTTGAAATAACCACCGAAGATATAGAAGAATTTTGTCAAAGGTATCCTTTAAAAAACTCTGCCTATGATGTTGAAAAACAAAGACTTAGTCTTGAAGAAATAAAAACAATATTTAACAATTTTGATTTTGTGGATATGAAAATATCATCTAAAGATAGAGCTTCAAAATTCTTGTTTTCAAATATTTATAATATAAAATTTATAGTGGCAAAAGAACATGACAGATTTTTTGTAAAAGATTTTGGATATATTTTGTCTCACTTTGATGAAGTAGAAGCTTTGGGTGATTACTTTGGGATAGATATTGATGATATTTCTGTAGAGGGTATAAAAACGTTGCAAGACTACATAATGCTTGAACTTAACCCTCTTGAAAAGACTTATGGTAAAAACGTGATTTCTGAAATAATATCTAAATCAAAGTTAATGATTTCTATGCAGATTAATCAAAGACTTGAAGCAGCTTCTTCTGTTTATGAAACGGCATTAAAAAGAAATTCAAGTACAATTCCTAATTTAAATTGCAAAGAATATGAAATAGTTGATTATCATGATCCTCAAATTTTAGCCCCAAGAATGAATCAAGATAGTTGCTTTGCTATAACGGGAAACGGTAATAATTTTTCTATTTATTGCATTTTAAGTAAAAACGGCTCAATTATATATATAAAAAACCCAGATACAGGTGGGTATATTGCAAGATTAAGTGCAGTTAGAAGAGGCAATGCTTATTTCTTACATTTATTACAGATAAAAGAAGAATTTATCGATTCAGAAGAATGTAAAAAATATTGTGAGAAAGTAGTGGAAAAATTAGCTGGAGATATTATAAATGCCACAAAAAATACTGAAGAGCCTATGGAATTTGTTACTCTTGTAGATAGTGGATTAACGAATATGGTTAAAGATAAAGAATATATAAATGGTGATTCTTTGGAATATGCCACTGACCCAATTGATATAAAAACACAAGATTACAGGGATTTCTTTGCAAATAAAAATTTAATATATGAAGTAAAAGAAAATTTAAGTATATACCATAATTATTCACTTGGTTCTTATATTATTGCAAGAGTTCCAAATAAAACTATTAGTGATTTTAAAGATTATGATGCTAGTCCAATTTATATCAGAGAAAGAAAACCTTTCCAATTTGTAGATTTCCAAAGTAAAGAAAATAAAGAAATGCATATATCTAATTTACAAAAATTATTCTATTTAGAAGCAAGAAAAACAAATGATGAGTTTGAATCTACAAGACTAGCAAAAAGTGAAATCATTGAAAATATAAAAAATTTATATCTTGGAGAAGATTTTTGTGTTATAATATATAACACGAATGAAGTTAGAGTAATAAATCTTGATTACGATGAGCGAAGTAATGAGGAGATAAAAAGTATTTTGCAAGAAATAAATTCGAGTAGGAGGAATATATAAATTATGAAATGTGGTATAGTATCTGAGATGGGTAGTGGACCAATATTTAAAATCACTACACCCGATAATAAAGTTTATCCATCTCTTTGTGATAAATTGATGTATGGAGATGTAAAAAATGGAGATATTGTAAACTTTATAGAAACTCGTTTATTTATAAAAGGGAATAAAATGCATAATAGTCATATTTTATTAATGGCTGATTATGTTAAAAAAACAAAAAATTTAGAATTAAAAAGAACAGTTAATTAAAAAACTGTTTTTTTAAAAAAAATGGATTGCTCCCCCTGAGAGCAATCCGGAAAAAAGAATAAAAAGGGGTTGGCTAGTGTGATACTAGCACCAATTCGCCTAAAAGTGAATTGGTAAGTCTATATACTATAGTAAGTTTACTACTTTGTCAATAACAAAATTAATATTTTTTTCTTTTTTTATTATAAATGTTATCTATTGGGATATAAAACGAGCATACTTTATTATAGGTGATAAGAATGAATAAAATAATAATAGATGTACAAGATAGATACTACTATGATATATGGCATTATCCTGGCTCCATTAATATCCCTTATGATGACTTGATGAATAACTATAGAACATATTTAAATAAAAATGATGTATACTATTTTTACTGTAAAAGTGGAAAATTAAGTAAGAGAGCTTCCGCAATACTGAGCTATTTGGGATATAATGCTTTTGTTATAGAAATATAAAGAAATATATATTATAATTATTTAGAGGTTTTTTATGGGTGCTATTAACGAATTTATATATGAACTTATAGATATAATCGGAATATATGGCCCGATTTTATCATGTTTTCTTATAGTTATAGAATCAATATTTCCCATAATGCCTTTAGGGTTGTTTATAACAGTAAATTTTTTATCATATGGGCCTTTAATCGGATTTATAATATCTTGGATATTTACTGTAATTGGCTGTATGATGTCTTTTTTCATATTTAGAAAAGGAATTCAGGGATGGTTTAATAGATTAACGAAAAATAAGGATAAACTTAATAATTTAATTTTAAAGTTCAATAATATTACATTTCCTGAGTTAACAGTTATGATAGCCATTCCTTTTACTCCAGCTTTTCTTGTAAATATTGCAGCTGGTCTTTCTAATATGGATAAAAAGAAATTTTTTGCATCTTTATTAGTTGGCAAAATTGGATTGATATATTTTTGGGGATATATTGGTACAAGCTTTATTGAAAGTTTTAAAAATCCTGTAATTTTAGTTAAAATCTTTATTATAATGGCTTTTACATATTTAATTTCAAGAATATTGAAGAAAGTATTTAAAATATAAAAATTTGACTAAACAACAATGTTGTTTTTTTCTTTGCAAA
This sequence comes from uncultured Muribaculaceae bacterium, assembly GCA_964492595.1. GTDB lineage: Bacteria > Bacillota_I > Bacilli_A > RF39 > UBA660 > CAYNFP01. Next base: position 55,622 of record CAZBKY010000001.1, on the reverse strand, counting down.
AAAATGATAAACTTAAATTGGAGGAATTTATGGAGTACATATTTTTAGGTTTATTAATTTTTGTTTTAATTCTCTTAATAGTATTATTAGTTTTAATGTTTAAAAAAAATATTGATGAAAGCCATATAACTGAACGTTTAGGTAAAGTTGAAAGTAGTCTTATAAAAGAAATTGGCGAATTCAAATTAAAATTTTCCAATGATTTAAATAAGGATTTTGTTAATTTAAATGAAAGAATTGAAAAAAAACTTAATATGATAAATGATAAGGTTAATGAAAGAATAGAAATTAACTTTGAAAAGACCAATAAAACTTTTTCTAATGTTTTAGAAAGATTAGCTAAAATAGATGAAGCTCAAAAGAAAATAGACAGTCTGAGCAATGATATCATCTCTCTTCAAGGAATACTTACCGATAAGAAAACAAGAGGTATTTTTGGAGAGGTTAACTTATATCATATACTGGCTAATGTTTTTGGAGAAAAAAACGATAAAATTTATAAAATACAATATACTTTATCCAATAAATATATCGCAGATGCAGTATTATTTGGACCCGAACCTTTAGGTACAATCTCTATTGATTCTAAATTTCCTTTGGAAAATTATAGAAATATGATAGAAAAAGGAATTACGGAAGAAGAAAAGGCATCAAGAGAAAAACATTTTGAAGCAGATGTTAAAAAGCATATAGATGATATCAGTGAAAAATACATTATAAAAGGAGAGACAAGCAATCAGGCAATAATGTTTTTACCAGCTGAAGCAATATTCGCAGAAATTAATGCTTATCATCCAAATATAATTACATATTCACAAAAAAGAAATGTATGGATATCTTCGCCTACTACACTTATAAGTTTATTAACGATTATCCAGGCGGTATTAATGGGAATAGAAAGAGACAAATATGCAAGTGTAATACATGAAGAATTAAATAAGCTTGGCATTGAATTTGATAAATATAAAGTCAGGTGGGATAAGCTTTCAAGGAGCATTACTACTGTAAGCAATGATATAAAGGATATTAATGTTACTACAGATAAAATTTCTAAAAGATTTGATTCTATAAGTCATGTTAAATTAGGAAAGAATGATAAAAATATAGAAATAGAATAATTAAGTTTTTATATAAAATTTCAAAAGAAACTTCAAGAATTTTACAGTTGTTTCTATGCTTTTTTTATGCTAAAATTAAAATACCGAGGTGGGTGAGATTTATGGATACAAATTATGAAACAATTAAAAGTCTAGTGGAGCTTTTAGTAAAAAAAGCAGGTTTTGATTTAACTCAAAATGCTGGAGAAGAGGAACTTGAGAAAACAAAATCCTATATTTTTGAATTTGAAAAGAAATTAAATGAAACCGATGAGGATGAAGAAAAAGAAGAAGTAAAAGAGGCAATAAAAAACTTCAAAAAAATAGAGGAAAATTGGGAGAACAATGCAGAAGTGCTTGGAAAGGCAATTTTAAAAGCATTTAAAGACAAAAAACCTTTTAAAGAAATAGAGTCAGCATTAAATAAACTGGCGGAAATGGCTGTTTCTGACAAAGAAGAAAATGCGAATGAATCCCTAATGGCACATGTATATGACACTATACGCTCTTTAGAAGAAAAACAGGAGAGTATCGAGCAGACTCTTGTAAATGAAGATTACAGCGATAAACGTTCAAAAGAACTTGATGAACAGGCCATAAATTATTTAACTAATAAAATTATTGAATATGAAGCGGAATTAAAATATATATCTGGAGAACTTGACAGGATAAAAAGTGTTGAGACTAAAGACATTTCAACTATTTCTACAATTAAAGTTTATCTGATAAATACAGAAAAGAATCTTGAAAAACTAGGAAATGTTAAAGAGGAAACTTTAAGCAAGAAAATGGTTAACCCTGATTTATATGCCAAACTTGAGAAAGCCGCTCTTGAAATCAAAAAAAAACACAATAATGCTAAAGAAACTTTATCAAAATTTGAATCCTTGTTAGAAGATATGCGTAAAAATAAAGAAGAATATATGGCAAGAAAAGAATTCTTAGAAGAAGAAATTGGAAAATGTAAAGAGCATATAGATAAAATTAAATATTATATAAATAATAATAAATATGCAGATTATACTCACAGAGCTTTAGATGAAAATAAAAAAGAAGCAATAAAATATACATTAAAAGAATTAAATAACAAGAAAGAAGTTATTTATATAAATGTTGCCGAGGTAAAAAAAGAAATAATAAAAGAATGGTCAAAGATTGATAAAAATGTTTCTTATGAAAGAAAAATTCCTTTGTCTGAGGAAGAAAAGAAAGAAGATAAAAAAGCTTTAGAAGATAAGACTAATTCAAATAAAAAGAAAATGGAATTTGATTGGTAAGCAAAAAAGGAATAAAAATGGATTACAAGGCTTTGGAGGATTTAGTTAATATCCTAGTTAGAAAAACCGGGTTGGAATTAAATGAAAAACAGGAAAACAAAGAAAGAAAAGAATTAGAAGATAAAGTTAATGAAATAACTTCTAAAATTTTGTTGTTGGAGAAAACCAAGGAAAAAGAAGAATTAGAAAGCCTCACAAATGAAAAAGAAATAATATTATCTGCGTTAAATGAATCAATAGATTGTGCAGTAGCATATGCTAAAAAAATTTTATCAGCTTTTAATGAGAAAAAACCATATTCTTATATTAAAAATACTGTAGAAAGTTTAGTTAAATTAGCTAAAGATGAATATGAGGAAACTCACAAAAAAATAGAGGATACAAATATATTTACAGAAATGGATAATTACAATAAACTTATTAATTCAGCAAGTAATGAAATGATTACTAAAAATTATAAAAATGATGTTTCAAAAAATATTGCCATTTTTGCAAGTGCGTATCATAAAAGTAAATTAAAATCTTTAAAAGACAGAAAGGCTTTTATTCCTTCTCAAATTGAAGCTATAAATAAAATAATTAATGAACTTCAAAAAATGTGTGAAATACTTAAAAAAAGCAGATATAATTATATGGAGGAATTAAATAAACAGAAAAGTAAATTTTACTCAAACTTATTAAAGTTTTTTTATAAAGATAATCTAGATGAAATTAAGAATATAATAGAATATATAGAAAATATGATTCATGAAAATAAAGTCTTGGAAATCTCTTATATTAAAGATATAAATAAATATAAAGAAGAGATTGCAAATAAAGAAAGAAATCTTGTTGATATAAATGAAGAGATTAAAATTGAAGAGAATAATATTTATTCTGGTGATGTTAAAGATAATATAGACCTTTTAAATGATAAATTGGAACTTTTGAAAAATAAAAGCAGGCTCGATTCTTTATCTAGGCAGCAACAATATTTATATGTAGATCCTGATGTTATCAAAGAGGAAATAGAACTTTTATGGAACAAAAAAATAAAACCAGAAGATGAATTTGAAGGAGTAGAAATATTTTAAAAGCAATTTTGCTTTTTTTTATCATAAAGTAAACCAAAATTTATATTAATCATATAATAAATATTAATGATTAGAAATAAAATCTATTATGGGGGATGCGTATGCTATTAAAAATAGTTTTGTTTATTACAGGTGTTTTGCTAACAGCATTATCTTTAGTATTTATTATTTTGTATTTAAATGTACTTAATTTAGAGTATAGTTTCTTAGATTTTGTTAATTTTATTATTAGTAGAGGAGAATGCTGGTTAATCTTTATAGGTATTTTATTAATAATTCTATCACTTAAGAAAGGTAAAGAAAAAAGAAATGATATATATTTATGATTTATTAGTTAATTTTAATAAAGAAACATATAGTTTTTATGAGTGGGAAGAAACCGATGTCGTGGAATACCTGAAAAAAAGTATGCTATTAAAAATAAGTAAATATTTATATAGCTTCTTTATTACCAGTAATATAATTGTTGATGAGGAATTTTTAAATTTAATAAAGAATAAAACAGAAATTTTAGAAGATAAGAAAATTGAAACGCTGACATACTCTGTGGTTTTAACAGATGGAGATGATGCGATGGCTTTTGTATTCGCCTCTGATGGTAAAATAATTGAAAAAAGTAAGTTTACTATAGAAGATGAGCTTGAACTTCTTGAAATATCTAAATCTATAAGGACTAAGAAGATAACTTATAAAGAACTTTTAAATAATGAATATAGTCCTTCTTTTATAACCAGAGAGGGCATGAAAACGATAAAATTAATATTATTAGAACTTGAAAGTATTAAAACTGATGCAAAAAAAATAAATTATTTATATTATGAATGGTTTAATAAAAAAAGTGCGGGAAATAGTTCGTTTGATGAGCTTGTAAATGATTTAAAATTATTTTATTATTCAGACAAACACGAATCTTTTTTAAAAATTTTGAATTTAATGACTATTAAAGAATAAATGTATAAAATAATTAAATATGTAAAACATAATATTGAGGAGGACATATGAAAAAAATAGTTTTAGTTTTGTTAGGAATTTTCTCTTTAATTGGCTGTACTACTATGAATACACCAACTAAAAAGACCGAAGAACTATTAATGAGATACCAGTCTTTGTCAGATGATGTTTTATCAGATTTAGAGTTAAGTGCAGAGACAGAAAATTTGGGTTCAACAAATACTCAAACATATAAAGATGCAATTACAAGACAGTATCAAAATATGAAGTATGAAATTACAAATGAGAGTATCAATGGTGATGAGGCAGTTGTAACCGCTAAAATAACAGTTTATGACTTATACAAAACTATGAAAGAATCTCAAAATTATGCAACTTTAAATCCAAGTGAATTTGAAACCAATGGAGCTTACGATCAAAGTAAATTTCTAACTTATGAATTAGATCAAATGCTTAAGGGAGAAGATACTATAGAATATACAGTAGACTTCTATTTGGAAAAAGTAGATGAAGAGTGGCGAGTAAAAGAATTAAGCAATATTGTAAAAGAAAAACTGCATGGTATATATAATTATGAGAGCGAATAAAGCTCTTTTTTTATTTAAAAATATGTATAATATAATTTTTAGAAATCGCTTGACTTTCAAAATATTTTCTCTATATATAGTAAGTTGCCAGTAGGCTTTATATGAATAAATATTTGGAAAATTTAGAAAAAACAAAAGAAGACTTAAGTAAAATTGAAATCGAAATTGGAGAGTTAAAAAAACAAAGAGAATTTATGTTAGATAGTATAGAATTAAAAACATCTAATAAATTAGGTCATGAAAGCCAGTTGCAGGATTTAAAGATAACAAACGCTTATTTTAAAAGAAGTAAAGAACGCAAAAAAGGAAATATAAAAAAGGATTTAATAGAGCTTTTAATGAATTATATAACAGTTGGACTAAAGAAGAACAGGATAAATGGGATCAATCTATGTTTGGTTTTATAAGCCCATCGGATGATAAAGATGAAACTACAGTATTATCATTATAATAAATTTACCCCCTAAAAACAAATATTAATTATAAAAAAGACTAAAAGAAGTCTTTTTTTCATAAATTAATATTGATGAAAAAAATAACAATATTTTTATTGCTTTTATTGTTTCCAATTTGTATTGAAGCATCTTCTGCTTCTTTTATTGTAATGGATGCTGATAGTGGGAGAATACTTGCAGGGAATAATATTAATGAAAAAATGCTTATAGCATCTACCACTAAAATAATGACTGCGATTATAGCTTTAGAAAATGGAGATTTAAGAGAACTTTATACTGCATCTTCAGAGATAAAAGAAGTTTATGGCTCTATGATTTACTTAAAAGAGGGAGAAAAAATGACTCTTAACGATTTGCTTTACGGGTTAATGCTTAGAAGCGGAAATGATGCTGCGATGGTAATATCTAATAATGTTACCTGTTATGATGAGTTTATAAATTTAATGAACAAAAAAGCCTCTTCTTTAAAAATGTATAACACAATATTTGAAAATCCTCATGGCCTCGATGATAAAACTAAAAATTATTCTACAGCTAAAGATATGGCTTTACTTATGAAGTATGCTCTTCATAATGAGGAATTCATGAAAATTTCATCAACAAAAAAATACAAATCTGAAACTAATTTAAATACTCATATCTGGTATAACAAAAACAATCTCTTAAATCTTTATAAATACGCAACAGGTGGCAAAATAGGCTACACAACTAAAAGTAAACATGTTTTTGTATCTAGTGCCAGTAAAGAAAATAAAAATCTTATAGTTGCTAGTTTTAAAGATACAGATAGATTTGGTAATCATAAATACTTATATGAAAAATATTTTTCAAAGTATAAAAAATATCAGATTCTTGATAAGAATACTTTTTTTATTGATGAATTAAGATATAGAAATTATCATTTATATATAAAAAATGATTTTTATCTGCTTTTAAAAGATAATGAAAAGGAATACTTAGAATTAGATATAAAACTTTCAAAAAACAAAATAGTAATTGGAGAGACTTTGGTAGGATATGTTAATGTAAAACTTAATAAGGATATTATTTATAAAGAAAATATTTACGCTATTAGAGACAAAACAAAAATACAGAAAATTAAATCTATATTGTTTTTTTGGAAAAAATAAAATATAATAACCTTGGTGTTAAATATGATAAGATTACAAAAATATATGAGTGAATGTGGAATTGCATCAAGAAGAAAAAGTGAAGAATTAATAAAAAAGGGTGAAGTTTCTGTAAATGGAATTATAGTTACTGAAATGGGTAGTAAAATAAATGGAAATGAAGAGATAATAGTTTCTGGAAGAATCCTTAAAAAAGAAGACAAAGAATATTATTTGCTTTATAAACCTAAAGGAGTAATAAGTTCTTCAAATGATGAAAAAGGAAGAGGCACTGTAATAGATTTGATTAAAAGTGATAAAAAGTTATTTTCTGTTGGCAGACTTGATTACAACACTACAGGCATTTTAATTATAACTAACGATGGGGAATTAACTAATAAATTAACCCATCCGAGTTTTAATGTTGAAAGAGTATATGAAGTAAAAATAAGCGGAAATATAAAAATTGAAGAAATCAAAAAACTTGAAGAGGGAATAATCCTTGATGGGGTAAAAACTAAAAAATGTAATGTTAAGCTTAAGAAACAAGACAAAAAAAATAACCGAAGTCATTTAATAATAAAACTAACTGAGGGGAGAAATCATGAAGTAAAAAATATGTTTAAATATTTTGGTTATGAGGTATTAAAACTAAAGAGAATAAAATACGCATTTTTAGAGTTGGGGAATTTAAAAGAAGGAGAATATAGGATTCTTAATATTAAAGAAGTTAAAAAATTATATTTTTTGTTTAAATAATTTTTTTTTCTTTATTTTGTATACTATTAAATATATTAGTAAAATAAGATAAAGTGGTAAAAATGTATATACTGAATAAAATATTATATTAGGTTTATCTAAAGATGATTTGTGTGAAAAAAGCATTGTCTGAAGTATAATACCCAATACTATAATTAAAAATATAATTATATTTTTGATAGATGAATTTTTAATTTTAAATAATTCAGCAATTTTTTGTTTAATTAACATAAATCCTAAAGAACAATAAATTATATAAAAGAAAAACCAAAGTAAAATAGCTATATTTTCAATACTGTTGATAAAATCAAATACATGAATTTTTTTGAGGATAATATAGGCAGGATAGGTATATAATTTAGCGACATCTATGCTTAATCCTCCAAGGGTTACTATATTGATTAACAAAATCATAATAAAAGTTATTATATAAAAGAATATTAAAGTTTTTTTAAGATTTTTAGGGTCAGATATGTTTTCTTTTGGTACAACTAAAAGCATTACAGAAGGACCGCTTACAATTATTGAAAATATTACAGTCGCCAGCAATATATTTTTAATCTCTGTATCAATAATAGGTAGTAAGTTATAAATTTTTACTTGTGGGAATAAAGTAAATAGATTAAATAAAAATGTGGATGCACAGATAACAAACGCTATGCTGGAAAAACGCGTTATTACTTCAATATTTTTTGTAGCCATATAAAATACCAGAGCCCCCATAACAAAAGAAATTGATATTGATGGTGTATCAGTTAAAAATTGTGTTGAGAAAAAAGATGTTAATCTGTAAAATACATAAGAAACAGTACTAAAAGTGAGTAAAATTATTGAAACTGTCAATATAATGTATATCCATTTTGGAAAAATATTTTTAATTTTTAAAGCGAGAGGTTTATCGGTATCACAGTTAAATACTGTAAAAATCAACAAAAGAAATATACCTGATAAGATAAACCCTAAAAACATACTAATAACGGAAGATTTTTCAACTCTATTATATAAAAACAGAAAACTTCCTCCCAGTATGATTGAAGTGCTTATAAAAGGTATAAGGCTTGCAAATTCAAAACTGTTTATCCTATCCTTCATTTTTATATTTCTCCTTTTCTTTTACTCTATCAAATAAATTACCTCTTTTTTCTAATTCCGCCTTTACATTCGCATCTAAAGAAACATTTAGAAATCCCTCTTCAGACCAGGAACCTTTTTTAAAATCAAAATAATTTTTATGATAAGCCTTTATATGTAATCCTGTTCCTAAAAAATCACTTTTATATTTTAACGATTTGTTGAAAAGTAAATCCATATCATATTTTAATTTTTTTGCCATACTCTTTTTTAAATAATCTAAAGTTCCATCTTTTAAAAGCTCTTCTTCACAGTTATAGTCTGATATACTAGCCACAATATTTATATCAAAATTAATAGCTGACTTTTTTTCATTAAATTTAACTTTAACATCTTCATTTAATAATTCTACAGAGTAGTAATATTTTTCATTCTTGCATGTAAAAGTTAAAACACTGTTTTTAGCTGTATTTTTAATCATATTATAAACTGCAGATTCATCTTCTGTAAGCTCAATTAGTTGTTCATTTTCATCAAATACTAAAATATTTCCCAACTTAATGTAGCTGCTTAATTCAGAAGAATTTAAAGACTCTTTTTCATTTTTTTTCTCATCTTTGCTTGTTAAAGATATTTTAGTAAAAGCAGGGTCTACTCCTTCAGTAATTAAATCATCTAAATACTGTTCGAATGTCATTAAATATGTAACTCCATAATTTGTTTCACTTACTTTTAGAACTTCTACAATGTATTCAGCGGGGATATTTTCAAAAGGAGTTAAAGTTTTTAATATATCATCAGGTTTGTCTTCTGTTGAGGCAAGTATATAAAAATTCAGCATACTTTCACTGTCTCTTGAGAAAAAATCTACTAAATCATGCGGATTTGAATTTAAAATAGAATCATCAACTATTACAAGTTTCATGTGAGTAAAATAAAGTTTCTTAGAAGAATTAAGTGTAATTTTCCTTGCCGCTTCAAATATAGTTCTTCCTCTTTGTGTGTAGGTAATTACATCGGATGTCTCAGAAACTCCTTGTTCAGTATTTTTTTTGATATTTATTATTTGTGCAGTTAAGATATATTCATCTCCCTCTTTTTCCACACCCAGAGCACTAACTATTCCAAGCTTATTTATTTCAATATTACTTCCATCTTTACATCCACTCATTAATAAAATGAAAAGAAACAGAAAAAATATTTTTTTCATATCTGTTCCTCACTTTCTTTTGTTAAATAAGTTTTCCTCATAGAAGTTTTGGAAGCTAATTTTCTTATTATAGAGTCTGTTGTTGCCTCTTTTTTATAAAAAGGAACGAGTGGAATTAAATAAGGCTTTCCAAAAGATTTTATACTGCATAAATTTGCCAGCATTAAACTAAAACTTATAATAAAACCTATAACTCCAAATATTGATGCAAATAGTAAAGAAATATATTTCCAAAATCTTATTGGACCCTGCAAATCAAGTGGGACAAACAGTAAAGAAGAAATCGCAGACAAAGCGGTCACTATAACCATAATGGGAGAAACAAGACCCGCATTGACTGCAGAATCTCCTAAAATCAAAGCACCAAGCACAGATAAAGAAGTTCCTCTTGATGGGGGGGTTCTTGCATCTCCCTCATAAAGTATTTCAAATGTAATCATTAAAATAAAAGCCTCTATAAAAGCGGGGAACGGGACATTATGCCTTTGACTTGCAAAATTTATCAGTAAGCTTGTAGAGAGTACCTGCTGATCTGTAGTAGTGACTGCAAGGTAAAATGCAGGCAAAAATATTGCTAATAAAAACGCTAAAATTCTTATAATTCTTATAAATGAAACATATAATGGCTTTTGGTAATAATCTTCTCCATTTTGAAAAAAATCTATAAAAAAAGTAGGGATTATTAGGGTGTTTGGACTGTTTTCAACAAGCACTGCAATTTTACCTTTAAGAAGTCCTGTTGCGACCTCATCTGGTTTTTCTCTATTTATAATAGTTGAAAAAAGAGTTTTATTTTCTTTTCTTACCAATTCTTTAATGTAATATGAATCCAAAATAGCTTCGTATTTTATGCTGCTGATTTTATCGCATACTTCATGAAGTAAATCTTCTTCAACAATATTATTCATATAGATAATTCCAACTTTAGTTTTAGTTTCCTCACCCAGAACATATTCTTTTACATAAAGATTTTTACTTTTTATTCTTCTTCTAATAAGCCCTAAATTCATATTATAATTTTCATTAAAACTGTCCTTAGGACCCCTTATAGAAGGCTCAGTAGTTGATTCTGAAATTGGTCTATCTATTGATGCTCTTGTTTCAAACGCGGCACAAAATTTATTTGTTAATAAAACTGTGAAACCACTTAACATATATTCAAGTATTTCATATTCCTTTGTTATTTCAAGAAAGTTTATCGCAGGAATATAATTAACTATATCTTTTTTAATATTGGTACTGTCTTTTAATAAGTTTTTATCAGAAAAATATTTTAATATGAAATCATTTATCTTTTCATCACTTGTCAAAGTTTGAAAGGCTAGAACATAAACGCGAGACAAAGCTCCGATACTTATTTTTTTTATAATTAAGTCTGGCATATTTTCTTTTAATTTTTCAAATTTTTCAATCTCTTTTTCTATATTCATACTATTCTTTATTAGTTTTCACTATAAATAAAAATATTATTCAATTATTTTGAAATACTTAAAACATATGATAAAATATTTATACGAGGTTAAATATGAGGGAATTATATATAGATTTTGATGGTGTTATTATGGATACTATACCATATTTATATAGAGATTTGGAAGCAAGTAATGTAGATAGTTCAAGTGAAGAGGAAATGGTTAAATTTTTTTCCAAGTACGATTATTCTACAATTATTAATGATAGCAATATTTTAAATGATTCACTTCAATGTATAAAAAAATTAAAAGAAAGCAGGTTGTTTCAAATTTCTATTTTAACTCACATTTGCTCTTTAGAAGAGGGAATAGTTAAAGTAAATTATATAAGAAGATATTTTAAAGATATAACTATTGTATTAACCCCTACAAGCATAGAGAAAACAGAAATGGTTCATAGTGAAAATGCAATTTTAGTTGATGATTATTCAGGTAATTTAAGAGCATGGAAAGAAAAGGGAGGAATAGCTGTAAGATTTTCCAAGAATTTGGAAAAAAGTGATTTTATAACTATTAACAAACTTGATGAATTGATAAAATTTGTGGACATTTATAATGAAAAATAATGTTAGTGTTGCCAGTGTTTTAATAGAATATAATGTTAAATCTTTAAATAGAAGTTTTGATTATATAATTCCCGAAAATTTAATAAATGATATAAAAGTTGGAAATAAGGTTTTAGTGCCTTTTGGTAAAGTAGAAGTAGAGGGCTTTGTTTTAAAGATATCAAATGATTATGATGAAGCTTTGAATTATAAAAATATAATAAATATAATTGAAAGTGAATTTTACCTTAAAAAAGATTTACTTTCTTTGGGTCTTTTTATGAGTAAAAAAACTTTAAGTAATTTGATAGGCTGCTATCAGATAATGCTTCCTGCGGGACTTAAAGCAAAAAATAAAGTAAGTATTAATAAAAAATATATTTCTTTTGTTATTTTAAATAAAAATGTAGATATTGATAGTTATATTTTGGATAATAGTAGAAGAACTAAAGAAATAGAAATAATTCAGAATTTAAAAGATAATAATAAAATATTAAAAAAAGATATCAATTGTGCTTCTTTAAAAAATCTTATAAATAGTGGAATAGTTTTAGTTGAATATGAGGAGATAAATAGAGAAGTATTATATTTAGAGAGTGAAAACAAAGAAGTTAATTTAACTTCATATCAAATGAATGCTTTTAATTCTATAATTAATGAAACTGAAAAGGATGTTTTTTTACTTCATGGAATTACAGGAAGCGGAAAAACAGAAATATATATTAAACTGATAGAGCATTATATTAAAAAAGGGAAAACTGCAATAATTTTAGTGCCTGAGATAAGCTTGACTCCTCAGATAGTATCCAGATTTAAGTCAGTATTTAAAGAAGAGGTGGCGGTACTTCATTCAAGACTATCAGATGGGGAAAAATATGATGAATATAGAAGAATAATGAATGGGGAAGTTAAAGTTGTCGTTGGTGCCAGAAGTGCAGTGTTCGCACCTTTAGATAATATAGGAATTATTATTGTTGATGAATGCCAAAGCGCAACATATAAACAGGAAAATAATCCTAAATATAACGGAATAGATATTGCGATTAAAAGAGCTGGGATGCATAAAGGTATATGTCTTTTAGGAAGTGCAACTCCCTTACTCGAACAATATGCCAAAGCAGTTAATGGAATATATAAACTGATTGAATTAAATAAAAGAATTTCTTCAAATGCTCCTAAAATAGAACTAATAGATATGACAAGTGAGATGAAAAAAAGAAATTTTATTATAAGTGAAAGACTTGATAATAAAATAAAAGAAACATTAGGTAAGAAAGAACAAATAATAATCTTATTAAATAGAAGAGGATATTCTACATTTATAAGCTGTTCTAACTGTGGCTATGTTTATAAATGCCCCAGCTGCGATATATCAATGATTTATCATAAAAGTACGAATAACCTTATATGCCATTACTGTGGATATCAGCATAAAATGAATAATATATGTCCAGAGTGCAGGGAAGAGGCCATAAAAGATTTGGGACTTGGTACTGAAAAATTAGAAGAAATAATAAAAAATAAATATCCATCTGCAGGAATATTAAGAATGGATGCTGATAC
>CAZBKY010000001.1:0-42353 GCA_964492595.1 uncultured Muribaculaceae bacterium | reverse complement strand
TTTTATAATTATGAGATGATGATAAGAAAAAAACTTAATTACCCACCGTATTTTAATTTAATTTTATTAAAGGTAATAAGTATAAACTATGAAGATGCAAGAGACGAAATTAAAAAGATAAAAGGATACTTAGAAAAAAATCTTGATAATTCATTTATAATTCTTGGACCTTCAACGTCAAGAATATTTAAATTAAAAAATAAATATCATTTTCAAATAATAATAAAATATAAACATGAAAAAAATTTGTTTGAAGTGCTAAGTGATATCAATAATAATTATATAGGCAAAAAAGTCAATATAGATATAGATATAAATCCTATCAATATATTGTAAAACCTATCCAAAAATGTTAATATTTATATGGAATAAAATAGTTGGGAGGACAAATGAAAAATAAAGATAAATTTTTCTCTATAGTTACAGTATCATCAATTTTAGGAACTATTTTAATTATATTATTTGTATTAGTAATGAGAATTCGTAATTTTAATGAAATTAATGTTTTTAAAAAAGAAGCAAATATTGTTTATCTTCAGGCGATAAAACAAAACAAGGAAGACATTGAAGAAGGGTTTCCTATCGAAGAATACAGTTATTATAAAGCTGCACTTTTATTAAACAATAAAGATACAGTGAACTATATCGCTGAATTTGATGAGGAAACAAAAAAACTTGATTATTTGTGTATTTATAATGGCAAGTTAAAAGTAATATTTGAAGGTGAAATTAATGAAGAAATCATTGAAGAAGCTCAAATAATTAATTCAAAAAAAGAGTGTGAATTTAGAGATGAAAGATAAAAAAGTTGTATTTATGGGGACACCTTTGTTTGCAGTACCGGTTTTAGAAAAATTAATTTCTAACACAAATGTTGTTTTAGTTGTAACTCAACCCGATTCTTTTGTAGGAAGAAATAAAGAATTGAAACCATCACCCATAAAAGAAGTAGCACTGAAAAATAAAATCGAAGTCTTTCAACCGGAAAAAATAAGAAATGACTACCAAAAAGTATTGGACTTTGATGCTGATATTATAATTACTTGTGCTTATGGTCAGATAATCCCTGAAGAAATTTTATATAAACCCAAATATAAAGGAGTAAATGTACATGCTTCCCTTCTTCCCAAATTAAGAGGGGGTGCGCCCATACATCGCGCTATAATGGAGGGTTATAAGGAAACTGGAATAACCATAATGTATATGAATGATAAAATGGATGAGGGGAATATAATCGCACAGGAGGCCATAAAAATAGAAGATACTGACAATGTTGGAATTCTACATAATAAATTAAGTAAGCTTGGAAGCGATTTATTAATAAAAACATTACCCAGCATATTTAATGGTACTAATAAAAGCATAAGGCAGAATAATGATGATGCAACTTATGGATATAACATAAAAAGAGAAGATGAATTAATAGATTTTAAGCGTAATGTTAAAGATGTATATAATAAAGTAAGAGGACTATATCCTTTCCCCATTGCTTATACCATTTTTGAAGGAGAAGTTATAAAAATACTTGAAGTTAAAATTGGAAGCAATGTTTCAGGTTCTATAGGAGAAATAACAAATGTCTATAAAGATGGTATAGGTGTAAAATGTGCTGATGGGGAAATTATAATTACTAAATTAAAGCCGGAGGGTAAAAAAGAAATGAGTGCCTGTGATTATATAAACGGTAAAAAGAAAGAAAATCTTTTAGGAAAGGTGTTTAATAAATGAAAAATATTTTTAAATCTAAAAAGGAAAATGAAAAATCAGATGTAAATAAGCCGATAGATCCAGAAAAAAGCGGAAAAGAAATGGTATTTTATGGAGTAATATTCTGTATAATTTTAATAGTTGCAGTAATTATGAAGTTTGCAGATACCCCTAAAGAAAGTACAAATGCCAACAATAATGATAAATCAGGAAGCAATGAAAAAATCCTTGAAAAAAATTTGCTTGAAGAGTTAAGTGAGAACAATTACGATGCTGATTTAACTATAATCGCAGATACAGATTTATTAAATTTACTGATTAGAAAAGAAAGCGAAACTAAAGAATTAATTTCTAAAACATATAGAGGTGAAAATAATATTTATTATATAAATGCCTCTAAAATATATAAGGCTGTAAATAATCAATTTATTTTAGAAGAAAAATCTAATATATATAATAATTATGACACTACATTTATAAATATAGAAAATATTCATGAATTGATTAATCAACACACATATGAACTTGATTTAAAAGAAGAGGAATATGATATCAAAAGATATAAAATAGAAGCAAAGAAAGTAATAGAAATTTATAATGAATATAATAATGCAGATATAATTAAGCGAGTAAGCGGAGAGGTTATATTAGATATTTACTATGATAAAGATAATTTAAAAGGATTGAAACTTGATTTAACAAATCTTTATGAGAATTTGAATTTTGATTATAGAAAAGTTATTTATACTTATGAATTTGATAACTTTAACAAGATAGATATAGATGGTTTTATCGAAATTCCTGCAGAATAATTCTAGTTTTGTCGATATTGATGCATCCTTAAAATAAATGGTATATTATTTATTTGGAGGGATGCTTATAAGTATAATAAAATTGGAGAAAGAGTTAAACAAGGCTATAAACAATGTTACATATTGTATATTAAAAACACATACAATGAAACTTAAAGATTATAATAAAAATTTATAGTCTTTTTTATTGATACAAATTAATATAAATGATAAAATTTATATACAAGGAAGGCTAATATGTTTGAAACATTATCCGAAAAATTAAGTAAGGCATTGAGTAAAGTCAAAGGTTATGGAAAAATAACTGAAGATAATATAACTGAGAGTTTAAGAGAAATAAGATTATGCCTGCTTGAAGCGGATGTCAATTATAAAATAGTTAAAGAATTTACTGATAAAGTCAAAGAAAAAGCACTAGGAGAAGAAGTTGGAAGAAGTATTAGACCAGGAGATTTATTTGTTAAGATAGTAAAAGATGAAATAATAAATTTACTTGGAGAAAAAGCAGATATTGAAACAAGTAAAAAACCTACAATAATTATGCTTGTAGGACTTCAGGGAAGTGGTAAAACAACAACTATAGGCAAACTTGGTAATCTGGTAAGAAAAAAATATAATAAAAAACCTCTTTTTGTAGCATGTGATATATATAGACCAGCCGCAATTAGTCAATTAAAAGAAATTGGTAAAAGTCTTGGTATAGATGTATATTCGCAAGATAATAAAGATGTAGTTAATATTGCTAAGAATGGGGTAAATTATGCTAAAGAGAGTGGATATGATTATATATTAATTGATACAGCCGGAAGACTTCAAATAGATGAAGAATTAATGCTGGAATTATCCAATATTGAAAATGAAGTAAAACCTAATGAAATAATACTAGTAATAGATGCAATGATGGGACAGGATGCAGTTAATGTTATTAATGGATTTAATGAAAAAGTTCATTTAACTGGGTGCATTCTTACTAAAATGGATGGAAATACAAAAGGCGGAGTAGCTTTATCTTTAAGATATTTGACTAACGTACCTATAAAATTGATTGGAGATTCTGAAAAACTTGATGGCTTAAGTGAATTTGATCCTGAGAGAATGGCTACTAGAATAATAGGAGAAGGTGATATTTTATCTATTATAGAAAAAACTGAAGAATCTATAGATCAGGAAGAAGCTTTAAAAACTGCCAAGAATTTTCAGAAAGGAAAATTTGATTTGGAAGATTTTCTATTAAGCTTAAAGCAGATAAAAAAAATGGGTCCTTTAGAGAATTTAATAAAATTAATACCCGGGGCTTCTAAAATGGGTCTTAATAATGTAAATATAGATCCTAAGATAATGGCTAGAACTGAAGCTATTGTTCTTTCTATGACACCCGAAGAAAGAAAAACCCCTGACATATTGAAGGCTACAAGAAAAATAAGAATAGCAAAGGGAAGTGGAACATCAGTAGAAGAAGTAAATAAACTATTAAAACAGTTTGAAATGATGAAAGATATGATGAAAAAATTTAAAAGCGGAAATATGAAGATGCCATTTTAAAAAAAGGAGTATCTATAATAAAAATAAATTGAAAGGATAATAATAAAATGAAAGAAAGACATAAAACTGTATGTGTAATATTTTTAATATTAACAAGAGTGAATAATGGAGTTGAGGAGATATTGCTGCAAAAAAGAAAGAACACTGGGTATAGAGATGAAATGTATGATTTATGCTGCAGGAGTTATTTAGAAGAAGGAAAATCACTGAATCAAAAAATTATTAAAGAAGCAAATGAAAAACTTGGGATAACAATAATTGAAGAGGATCTAGAGTTGGCAGAGGTAATACATGATTTTGAAGATAATTATTTAAATTTCTTTTTTAAAACAAGTAATTATCTGGGAGTTCCAACAATAATGGAGCCTGATAAGTGTGCTGAATTATTATGGGCTCCAGTTAATGATTTGCCTATTGAAATAATTACTTTTATAGATTTGGCAATTCAAAATATGATTAAAGGGTATTTTTATGATACCGCAGACTTCCCTTACAGAAAAAAAAGATAGTAAAGAATTGGAATATCAAGTTTAAAGTAGTATAATAAAAAACAAAGGAGTAGTAATGAAAAGGTTAAATAAAAAATTAAATTTATTATTAGTGTATCCAGATTTTTTAGAACAGGATACAGATAAAAAAAGCGGAGGAGGAAGTTATAATGAGGGTTTAGCTTCTATTTCTGCGGTTGTGAAAAAAGGCGGACATAATGCAAGTCTTATGCATATAACTCATATGTATACTGAAAAAGAATATAAAGAGAAGCTAAAAGAATTTAAAGATATCGATATAATTGGAATAACAGTTAGAACAACTGCATTTGATTATTGTAAAGATTTAATAAAATGGACTAGAGATGTAGATAAAAGTATATTTATTTTTTGTGGAGGATACCACGCAATATTAGTACCTGATGAATTTATGAAAATTAAAGGTCTAAATGCGGTATGTGTGGGAGAGGGAGAATATCCAACTCTTGATTTAATGAACAGAATGTCTGAAGGTAAAGATTATTATGATTTAGAGAGTTTTTATTTTAGAAAGGGGAAGGATATAATTAAAAATCCTGTAAGACCTTTAATAGAGGATTTAGATGAGTTGCCTTTTCCAGACATCGAGCTTTTTGATTTTAAAAATTTAGATTCAACCAGGTTAAATCAAGCACTTGTTATGTTGAGTAGAGGATGTATATATGCCTGTACTTATTGTGGTAATTCTCAGTTTAGAAATATATATCCGAACAAAACAAAATATGCAAGGTTTAGAAGTCCTAAAAAAGCTATTGAACTGGTAAAAATGATATTAAAAAAATATCCTAATATTAATACTCTTAATTTTAGAGATGCTATATTCAATATGTATCCTGGTTGGTATGAAGAATTTATAGATTTATATATTAAGGAAATTAAATTACCTTTTACCTGTAATCTTAGATTTGATATTGTGACAGAAGAAACTGTAAAGAAATTAAAAGAAGCTGGATGTTATGTAATAGATATTGGACTTGAAAGTGGCAACGAGGAGATAAGAAGAAAATATTTACAAAGATATACTACAGATGAACAAATGATAAGATGTTCACAGTGGTTTAATAAATATAAAATAAAGGTATTAACTTATAATATTATAGGACTACCTTATGAAGATTTAAATAAGGCTCTTGAAACTGTAAAACTAAATGCTAAATTAAAAAGTGATGATATGATACCAAATATTTTTTATCCATATCCTATGACTAAATTAGAAGATATTTCAAGAGTGGCTGGTTTTCTAACAGAAATTACCCCTAAAACTAAAGTATTTATTAAACAGCCACAATTTCCAGATCATGAAGTGCTTTTTGTGGTAAGGTATTTTAAATATTATGTAAAAAGATATAAATGGTGTTTTGCTAAAGATACTAAATTTAGGCATTTTATGGAAAGATACTATGATTTTTGGTTTACAGGGCCTCTTACTCCAAGAAAAGTTCTTGTATTTCTTGCAGAATTGAAAAAATCTTTGAGAGGACTAGCAAAAAGAATATTAATTGATTATTTTCCTAAGATTTATATGTTATTAAGAAATATGAAGCACGGAATAAAAAACCCCCAAAAATAAAGGATTATTTGTAATTAGAATATTAAAATTATTGGCAATTAAATATTTTTGTTATATAAAAAATAACTGAAAGAGGATAGTTTAAATTAGAATTAAAACATGAATTAAATTTTTTGGTTGCTTGTTATAAAGCAATAGATATAATACGAAATATGTTTGAAAGGAGATGAATAATGGAAGATAAAAGCAATGTAGTAATTTATACCGATGAAAGCAACAATATAAAAATTGATGTTTTACTGGAAAATGAAAATGTTTGGCTTACCCAAAAGAAATTAGCTGAGTTATTTGATGTTAAACATAATACTATAATTCATCATATACAAGAAATATACTCTTCAAAAGAATTGGAAGAAAAATCAACTTGTCAAAACTTTCGACAAGTTCAAAAAGAAGGCAACAGAAATATCAGCAGAGGGCTATTATTTTATAATTTAGAAATGATAATTGCGATAGGTTATAGAGTTAATTCAAATAAAGCAATAGCATTTAGAAAATGGGCTACAAAAGTTTTAAAAGAATATATGATTAAAGGCTTTGCTATGAACGATGAAAAACTTAAAAAATTAGGTGGGGGAAACTACTGGAGGGAATTAATTGAACGAATAAGAGACATTCGTTCCAGTGAAAAAGTTTTTTATAGGCAGGTATTAGATATTTACGCAACAAGTATAGATTATAATCCTAAAGATAAAACATCAATAGAATTCTTTAAAACAGTTCAAAATAAAATACACTATGCAGTTCACAGTAATACAGCAGCAGAAGTTGTATATACACGTGTTGACAGTGAAAAAGATTATATGGGACTTATATCATTTGCAGGAGAAGAGCCAAACACTAATAGAGGCTAAAACCGCTAAAAATTATCTAACTCTAAAAGAATTAAAAACATTAAATCAAATAGTTGAAGGATATCTGGCTTTTGCTGAAAGACAAGCAGAAAGACATATTTCCATGAAAATGACTGACTGGGTTAAACACTTAAATAATATTTTAACAATGAGTGGAGAAAAATTGCTATCTGGGAAAGGTAAAATCAGTCATTTGAAAGCTATGGAAAAAGCTGAAAAAAAGTATAAAAAATATCAATCTAAAACTTTAAGTAGTGCTGAAAAAGATTATTTAGAAGTTATAAAAATGATAGAAAAAAAAGTAAATAGGGAAAATTCAAATAAAAATTAAAATAGAATCAAACTATACTTTAAGAAGTAGATATGAGTGAAAATGAAAACTAATATTTTTTTAATTGACTTTTGTCTAATGGAAGGTTTTCTAAAATTACTCCTCCCATACCATCAATATCTGCGATATGCGATATCACTAAAATTTTGTTATTATTTAAAAATTTATACATTTTAAAAACCTCTTAATTCATATTTTGATTTTAACATTTTTTAATATAAGAGTAAATTATATTACTTGAAAGAATAAAATAAGATATAGAACAAAAGTCATGAAAAGTGACTTCAGTTTAAAAGGTTTACATTTTTAATGGTTTTTTCACCTATACTATAGGATGAATTTAACATAAAATATAAAAGAAAAGGAGTGACTGGATTAATGAAAGATTATGGAATGTACCAAGGATATAATGTGGAAGGAGCAAGTGAAGTTAATATAACTTCAAATCAAGAGATAGATTACAATACTCCTGCAACAAGTAGTATGTCAGGATGTATGATGCCAGAAGTAATGGAATGTCCTAGAGAAAGACAAATACATAAAACAATATGCCATACTGTTCCTCATATTTGTCCTGTAAATACTAGAATTATAAATCATCATATTTACAGACATGTTTTTAGACCTAGCTATACCTGTACTGAAGAAAATGTAGTAGTAAATGAACAAGTTGGTTCATGTTGTAATTTCTAAAAAGGGCTTCAAAAAAGTCTTTTTTATTGAGATAATTTTTAGCATTTGATATAATAAATATGAAAATAAAGGATGGTTTTATGAGAGCTTTTTTAGCAATTAAGTATTACAATAATTTACAGAATAAAGAGTTAATTGAAAATATTACACAAACATTTAAAAAAATAAACATAGATATTTTTGTTTTTGTAAGAGATGTTCAAAATTATAAAATCTCTGGGTTGACACCTAAAGAATTAATGCAAAGAGCTTTTGAGGAAATAGAAAAATCTGATATCTTTATAATTGAGGCATCAGAAACAAGCATTGGAATAGGAATAGAAGCTGGATATGCATATATGAAGAAGATTCCGATATATTTAATTGCGCGCAAAGATGCCGAAGTTTCAAATTCCATTAAAGGAATATCTGAAAAAAGTATTTTTTATAATACATTAGATGATTTACTTGATTTGAAGATAAATTAATAAAAAATATTATATCTAAAGTATTGGTTCACCCGATACTTTTTTGCTATAATTACATTAGAAGATGAAAAGGACTTATTAATAAAAAAGAGGTAAATTATGGCAGTTACTAAAACAGATTTTATAAACTATACAAGATGCAAAAGATATTCTTCTCTTGAAGACATTAGAAAAGATAAATTAAATTCTAAAATGTCTATTGAAGAATACAAAAAAAAAGAAAAAGATGAAATAATTAAAGAACTTGTATCAGATATGTTTGATGAAGAAGATAATGATATTACTATTAAGGATAATAAACATCTGGAAGCAATGATGGATTATTATAAAGAAGTTGAGCTTCTAAGTGCCTTAAAAGTTAATAAATTATTTGGTGGCAAGAGTATATATAGTGAAAAAACATATAACCAGGAATCTTTTGATTTTGAACTAGGGGGAATAAGATACTTATGTTATGTTGATATTTATAACGAAACAGATGAATGTGTTAATATAGTTGAAGTGAAAGCCACCACATCTAAAGTTATGCTTGATGTAAACTATGGAAGAAAAGATGAAAAATACCCTCTTTTCATATTGGAAAGTGGTGTATATAAAATAGGAAAATGCATTAATTTAAAATATATTAATGATTATGAAAATAAAATCAATTCATTTAAAGACAGATTTAGAAAAGGTAAATACATTTATGATTTGGCGGTACAAAGATATATTATAGAAAGAGATTTAAAAACTCACAATATTAATAAAAAGGTAAATTACTATTTAGCTGTTTTAAATCATGAATATATATATGACGGATATAAAGAAAATGGAAAAAGAATATATAATAAAGATGTTAATGGCAATGATATTATATCTATATTTGATATGAATGATATTACCTCTTCTATGATGAGCATAATTGAAGAGGATAGAACTAATCTTGAGAGTTATATATTTGAAGGAGAGAACACACCATGCAAAGTTGGAGTTCATTGTGAGTTAAATAAAAATACTGAGTGCAAATTTAAAAATATTTGTTTTAAGGATGTTCCTAAATTAAATGCTAGTTATAATTATAAAAAATTTATATCTTTTAAAGATGAGTATGGCACTATTTACAATAAATATGATTTAGTGAATGAGGGTTATTACAAATTGGGTGATGTACCAATAAACTGGCTAACTAATAATAATCATAAAATACAAAGAAACTGTTATGAAAATGATATAGTACATATAAATAAAGAAAAAATAAAATGTGGATTGAATAATATTAAGTATCCTATATATCATTTAGATTTTGAAACATTTCCCTGTCCTATACCTAGGTTTAGAGGAGAGGCTCCTTATACTCAAAGCCCTTTTGAGTTTTCTCTTCATATTGAAAGAGAAGAGGGGGTTTGTGATAAGGATAAAGATAATTACATTTTTTTAGCGGACACCTCTCAAGATGAAAGAGAAAATCTGGTTAAAGCTCTAGCCAATCATATAGATGGTTTTAATGGCACAATGATAGCACAAAATGTAAACTTTGAAAGAGGTGTAATCAAGCATTTAGCAGGGATTTTTCCAGAATATAGGGATAAATTACTTTCTATTATAGATAATTCTACAGATTTGCTTTATTATTTAGATACGAATGCTGAATTATATAAATCTTTTGGATTTGATGAAGAAGAGTCTAAAACTATGAACTATTATAACACTTTACAAAGTGGAAGTTTTTCAATAAAAAGGACTTTGCCTTTATTTACAGATTTAAGTTATAAGAATCTTGAGGTACAAAGTGGTACAGAAGCATTAAGTGTGTATTCATCTTATGATAAATTGAGCAAGGAAGAACTTGAAGAATCAAAAGAAAATCTTAGAGAGTATTGCAAACAGGATACCTGGGCTATGGTTGAAATACTAAGGGGATTAAGAAATTTAGTAAAATAAATGTAAATAAATGTCAAATTGATTGCTAGAGAAAATTAAATAAAGTATATTTATAGTAGGAGAGTGATAAATGTGATATATCCTTCTATTGATAAATTACTAAATATTATTGATTCTAAATATAAGCTCGTGCATGTTGTTTCAATAAGAGCCAAAGAAATGCTTACAAAGAATCATTATCAAATGAAAGAAACAGATTATAAGTCATCAAAAGAGATAGGCAGAGGATTAGAAGAGATAGAAAAGGGTTTAGTTACAATAAAAATAAATTAAATCTTTTTTGTTTTTTATGAGGTAATTATGGATATAATAAAATTTAAAAAAGTCGGTATGGATAAATACAAAGTATACTTAGATGATTCTGAATTTATTTTATATGAGGATGTCATTTTAAAATATAATCTGCTAACAAATCCTAATATCAGTATAAGTAAACTTGAAAGTATTATAGAAGAAAATAAATTCTATGAGGTTTATAATGTAGCACTAAAATATATATCTATAAAATTAAGAAGTAAAAAGGAATTAATAATTTATCTTGAAAATAAATCATTTTCAGCAGATCTTATAGATAGAGCAATAGAAAGATTGGAAGCTCACGGATATTTGAATGAAACAGTTTACATAGAGGCTTTTATAAATGATTCTGTTAATCTAAAGAATGATGGGCCTTATAAGATAAAGAGCAATTTAATAAATATGGGAATTTGTGAAAATCTTATAGATAAACATATAAATGAAATAGAAAGTGATGTATGGAAAGATAAAATAAGAAAGCATATTTGTAAAGCGGTTAATTTAAACAAAAAATATTCATCTGGTATTTTAAAGCAAAAAATAATGTATGATTTATATATTAAAGGCTACGACAGAGAAATAATTGCAGAAGAATTAGAAAATATAAGTATAAATGATGAAGATAATTTAAAACTTGAATATAAAAAAGCATATAAAAAGTTTTCTAAAAAATATCAAGGAATTGAACTGGATAATAAAATAATTGTTTATTTAAGGGCAAAAGGTTATAATTATAACGATATGAAACAAGATTTTTAATCTTATGGGGGGGGAGAAAATGGATAGGATTTTAAAAAATAGAGAAGTAGAAAATGGTATTATTATTCCAATTAAAATAGAATTTAATGAAAAAAACGAAAAACTTAAAGTGACTGAAAGCTATATTGATATAAGTTATAAATCAATGGAAACCGAAGCAAGAGTTTTATCAAATCTGTATCCATATAAATTTGATTATTTTGGATTCACAGTTCATTCTATAGAGTCTGCAATTCAAGCGCTTAAATATAAAGATAAGTCTATAAGAGAAGCTTGCTACGAATATAGCGGTGTTGATGCTTATCATTTAAGAGGTATGAATCCGTATGCTTGGCAAAAAGATGGAATATTATTTACTCCTTCAGGAAAAATAAGCCGATTTAGTGAGGAATATCAACAATATTTAGATGAATTATATTATTGTGCTTTTCAAAACCCAATATATAAAAATAATATTTCAAATTCTAGTAGTAAAAAATTAGATCATACTATAGGTGAAAATAATACTGATTATACAACTTTAACCCGGACAGAATATATTAGCAGACTATATGCTCTTAGATACTGCATAGAAAATAAAGTAAACGATAGGAATCAGGTTATTAAAGCATTAACAAGAGTAAGAAGTGAGTTGAAATAAAAAAGAGTTTAGGGAACTCTTTTATTGTGACATTAATTTGTCATATTTTGCTTTTAATTCAGAATCTTTAATTTTCATGTTATATTTATCTCTTAAAGCTATTAAAGCCCTAGCCGGTATGGTAGAATCTGTGTTTAATAATTCTTTTGATATAGATTCTATTATGTCGCTTTTAACATCCAAAAGCGCTGGTTTTTCTTTTTGATCAGTTTTATAAATAATATGATATCCATATGAAGTTTTGACAGGAGTTTTGCTATATTTTCCTACTTCCAAATTAATCGCGGCCTCTTCGAAAGATTCTTTCATTTTGCCTCTGTTGAAATAACCTAAACTTCCTCCTTCAGATGCACTTCCTTCATCATCAGAATACTGCTTAGCTAAAGTCGCAAAATCTTCACCTTTGTCTAATTTTTTAATTATGCTTTTCGCTGTTTCTAAAGCTTCTTTTTCCAGTCTTTCTTTCTCATCATCGGTCATATCATCAGTGGCTTTATTTGAAATAAGAATATGACTCGCCTCAACATCGCCAACTGTAACATTTTTATAGTACTCTTCTATCTCTTTATCTGATACTTGAGTTTTGTTCCAGTCTTTAATCCAAAGATTTCTTTTATAATTCAGTGCGATATAGTCTTTAAATTCGCTTTCTGAATATATTCCATAACTTTGAGAAATATAATCCATATATTCCATATTGTTTTCTTTTGCATAATCTTTTACACTTTCAATTATTTCACTTATATAGTTTTTTTCATCGGTACTCACTTTATATTCTTTAGCTAAAAGATATGTATCTATCATATTGATAAGTGACTCCGCTGCATAATTTTTCTTTAGTTCTTTATAAAGTTCATCTGAACTGATGCCATCATTATTACTAAAGCTTACTACAGCCTTTTCTCCATTAGCCAGTTTTACATCTCCACACCCGGTTAATAATATAAAACATAAAGTAAATAATAAAATTTTTTTCATAAAAATCCTCCTCATAGCTTTTATAATAACAAAAAAGGAATAAAAATACAATAATAAGCACTCACACAATTTTAAATCTCCCATAAAATAAAAGTGTAAAGAGAAAAAGGAGGAATGTAGTATGAATACAGGATGTGGTTGTAAAAATCCATGCGGAAGCGGATTTTCAGGTGCAGCTTTTGCCCTAGTACTATTTATTTTATTAGTAATCATATTAGGTGCATTCATTTAATAAGGAGGTGTTTATAAGTGACTGGTTGTGGAACTTGCGGTACAGGATGTGGTAGTGGTTCTTACGGAAATAGTTTCTTTATTATACTAATATTATTCATCTTATTGGCTATAATTTTTGGAGCTTTTGTAGGGTGGTAAAAAAGAGGAATTTCCTCTTTTTTAATATGAAATAAAAACTTTTTAGTTTTTGTATCTAAAATTTTAATCTAAAATTTTAGTTTATTTTTAATAGACTTTTATATATAAGATTTGGTAAAATAATAAAAGAGGATTATATGAAAAATAAAGTTTATGTAATAGAGGGGGAAAAACAAAAACAAGTTTATAAATATTCATTAATAGAATTTATATTAGGTATTTTTGTGTATGCAATAATACTTTTAATAGCTAATAACACATTTAAAGGTTTTCACATAGATAGTTTTTATTGGGCAGTGTTAGCTTCACTTATAATATCAGCTTTAAATGTTTTTATTAAGCCTATTCTTATTTATATTACATTACCTTTAACTATCAGTACTCTCGGTATATTTTATCCCGTAGTTAATATAATTATTTTAAAAATTACAGGTTTACTTTTAGGGAGCCATTTTGATATTGAAGGTTTTCTAGTACCATTTTTAGTTTCAATTTTTATAAGTATCCTTAGAATAATCTTTGATAGATCAGTGATTAAGCCTTTAATGGGAAGGATGAAATAATGGATTCAGTATTGATTACAATTGGCAGTTTTGAAATAAAATGGTATAGCGCTTTAATACTTTTGGGTATGGTTATAAGCTATTTTGGAATAATGATAGAAGCCAAAAGATTTAAAATAGATAAAAATTTTATAATAAATATAATTTTCTGGACAGTAATTTTGGGTATAATAGGAGCAAGGCTTTATTATGTAATATTTAACTGGAATTATTATTCAAAAAATTTAGAGGAGATATATAAAACGTGGAATGGGGGGCTTGCGATACATGGAGCGATTATATTTGGAGCTTTAACTGTAATTATATACTCTAAAAAGTATAAATTCAGTTCAGGGAAAATACTTGATATCTTTGCACCTTTTTTATTACTTTCTCAGGCTATCGGAAGATGGGGGAATTTTTTTAACAGTGAAGCTTATGGTGTGGTATCAAGTTATAAAATGTTAAAGGAATTATATATACCGGAATTTGTAATAAAAGGAATGAATATAAATGGATATTATTACTTGCCTATGTTTTATTTTGAATCATTATGGTGTGGGTTAGGATTTTTGATATTGCTTTTATTAAGAAGAATAAAATCAATAAAAAAAGGACAGATTGTATGTTTATATTTAATGTGGTATTCTTTAGGAAGGTTTTTTATAGAAAAATATAGAGTTGACAGTCTTCTTATCGGGAATATAAGAGTTGCTCAAGTAGCTAGTGTAGTATTTTTTGTGGGGGCATATATAGTGCTGCTGGTAAAAGCAAAAAACAAAGATAAAAGCAGTTTATATAATAATAAGTCTGAGAAACTGATGTATTAAAGAGATTTAAATAATATTAGTTTAAAAATATAAAAAAATAAAATAAAGAAAGAAGAGAAAAATAAGATGTATGATGTAATAGTAATTGGTATGGGACCCGCTGGAATGAATGCGGCGGTTTATGCTAAAAGAAGTGGATTAAATGTAATTATGTTTGAAAAGGCTTCACCAGGAGGATTAATAGCAAAGACAAATATGGTTGATAACTATTTAGGATATGAGAAAATAAGTGGTGCAGATTTAGCGGCTAAAATGTTTTTTCATACTCAGGAGCAACAAATACCTTATAGAATAGAAGAAGTTGAAGATGTAATAATAGAAAACGGGAAAAAGGTGGTTATAACAACTGAAGGGACTTATTATGCAAAAGCTATAATATTTTGCGGGGGAAGACGTCCTAGAAAAATAGATATAGAAGGTGAAGATAAATATGAAGGCAAAGGAATAAGCTACTGTGCCATATGTGATGCTCCTTTATATAAAGGTAAAAAAGTTGTAGTTGTTGGAGGAGGAAATTCTGCTTTTGAAGAGGCAGTATATTTATCAGACTTTGCAAGCGAAGTTACTATTTTAAATAGAAGCGAGGAATGTAGAGCTGAGGTTGCATTACAGGACAAAGCTAAAGAAAAATCAAATATAAAAGTTAAACTTAAAAGCAAAATTAAAAAAATACTGGAAGTAGATAATAAAGTTAATGGAGTAGAACTTGAAAATGGAGAAAAATTAGAAATAGATGGCGTGTTTGTTTATGTTGGATTTGAACCTAGTACATCTTACTTATTAAAACTTGGTATTTTAACAGAAGATAATTATATAAGTGTAGATGAAAATATGAGAACCAAAATAAAAGGGATATATGCTGCAGGTGATACAGTTAAGAAGAGTTTATATCAAATTGTGACTGCTGCTTCAGAAGGGGCTATCGCTGCAGTAAGTGCTAAAAGTGACATGAAAGATTTATAGAATTCAGGGAGGGAACATGCTGGTATATGGGAAAAATGTTGCAAGAGAATTATTAAAAGGCAGTGCACTTATTAAAAGTGTAACAGTGAGTAAAGATTTTAATGAAGAAGAAATATTAAAATTAATAAAAAATAAATCTGTAAACCTTTTTTATAAAGATAAGAATGAAATGGATAAATTGTGTGAAAATAATTCTCAGGGAATACTTTTAGACATAAAAGAAAATTTTTATATTGTTTTAAAACATATACTTGATGATGAGAAAGCCAATTTTATAGTTATGCTGGATCATATAGAAGATCCCCATAATTTTGGAGCAATTATTAGAACATGTGAATGTGCAGGAGTTGATTATATAATAGTTCCAAACAAAGGTAATGTATTAGTTAATTCAACAGTTATGAAAACCTCAAGCGGGGCAGTGATAAATTCTAAAATATGTATTGTATCTAACTTGAACAATGCGATTTCTTCACTTAAGAAAAATGGGTTTTGGATAGTGGGTACAGACTCAAAAGGTGAGGATTATACAAAAATAAAATATGATGGTAAGATAGTTTTAGTTATAGGCAGTGAAGGCAAAGGGCTAAAAGAAATTGTTAAAAAGTCCTGTGATTTTGTAGCTTCAATTCCTATAAAAGGAAAAACAAACAGTTTGAATGCTTCAGTTGCAACTGGTATAATGATTTATGAAGTATTGAAAACGAGGTAATGTATGAAGTATGAAGGCGCAAATGATAATGAACTTTTGTTTTTAGTCTCAGAATCTAGTGAAGAGGCAAAACTTGAATTAATAAAAAAATATACTGGAATTGTATATGCAATTGCTAAAAAATATATATTTATTGCCAGTTCATTTGGAATCGAAGAAAAAGACTTGGTACAAGAAGGTTTTATAGGTTTATCAAAAGCAATTGACACATATAATGTAAATAAAAATGTATTGTTTTACACTTATGCTCCTGTATGTATTGAATCTCACATAAAATCAGCACTGAAAGTAGGCAATAAAAAAAGAAATCAGAGTTTAAATAATTCAGTTTCTTTAGAAGGCCTTACAGAAAGTGAGATAACAAATATTAATGAAATAGTAAAAGATGAAAAATCAGATCCAAGTGTAGAATTGATAGATAAAGAGAGTTCAGAAGAAATACTGAATATAGCTAAAAATATATTAACTAAATTTGAATTAAAAGTGTTTGCTTTAAAAATAGAAGGCTATGAAAATAAAGAAATTTGTAAAATACTAAACAAAGATAAACGAAGTATTGAAAATACTATGTTTAGATTAAAACAAAAATTAAAAAAAGAGTTAAATTTTAAGTGATTATTTACTCTTTTTATTTTGCTTTACTAGTTCTTTTTTTATGTCCATTAATAATTTAACTTCATCAGAAGGGTGAGGATGCTTTGCAGGTTGTTGTTTTTCAGCCTCTTTCTTATGTAAGAGTTTATTTAAAGATTTAACAAAAATGAATATACAAAAAGCAACTATGAAGAAGTCCACTGTATTTTGAATAAAATTTCCATATTTAATTGTCGCATCTTTAATACTTATAGTTAAGTTTGAGAAATCTAATCCTCCACTTATAACTCCAATTATAGGCATTAAGATATCTTCTACCAAAGATGTAACGATTTTCCCGAAAGATGCTCCAATTACAACACCTACAGCTAAATCTATAACATTTCCTCTTGAAATAAATTTTTTAAATTCTTTTAACATTTTTTTACCTCTTTCAATAATAAGATATCATAAAATTATAAACAATAAAAGAGTAAAAAGAGTTATTGAGTTAATTAAAAAAATTTTATATAATTAAATAGAAAGTAGAGAGTAAGATGGTTGTAAAAAAATTAAACAAGTTTAAATTATTTGGAGTTATAATAGCATTATTATTAATTATAGGAGCTATTACTATTTTTAGTTTAATTAAGAAACATCATAATTCCATAGAATATAAATTAGAAGAGAAGGGATATTCAGAAATTGAAGTGAGCTATATAAAGGCAAACTTTGATATTTCACAAATTTCTCAGATTTTATCTATTGATTATTCTAAAAATTTAATCGCATTATCTAAAGAAAAATATTTTAGATTTGATAAATTAAAGGAATATTTGGAATATTATAATAAAAATAAAAATCTTACTGAAACAGATATAGTAACTAAAGTAAATACACATACAAATATTGATTTTTATGACGAAATAATTGCCACTGATACTTCTAAAAAAGAATTAATGATGGTAAATAAATATTATAAATTAAGTGAAACTTATGAGCCATCAGATTTAGTTGAAGTATCAAGCAGATATGCTTATAAAGGTAAATATATAAGTGAATCTATATTAGAATCATTAAAAAGTATGTTAGAGTCTGCGATGGAAAGCGGATATGTGTTAGTGGTTACTCAAGGCTATAGAAGCTATGAAGATCAGTTAAAAGCGTATGAAAATTACAAAAATTCTAATGGAGAGGCATCTGCAAATGCATTTGTGTCTAAAGCGGGGCATTCTGATTATCAAACAGGATTGGGATTAGATATAGAACCTTATAATAAAACTATTTCAAATCCAAATGAATCTGAAGAACATATATGGTTAATGGAAAATTCATACAAATATGGCTTTATTTTAAGATATCCCGAAGATAAAGAAAATATAACTGGATTTAGTTATTATCCATGGAGATTTAGATATGTGGGAGTGGAGTTATCAACATATATTTATAATAACAATATTACATTTGAAGAATATTATGGATATAAATTTTAAATACCCTTTATTTTGAATTTTTTGGGAGGTTTTAGTTGACAACCTCCTTTTGATTTGCTAAAATTACAATGCTTGATTTATATCAAGTGCCTACCATGGGGAATTAGCTCAGTTGGCTAGAGCATCTGCCTTGCACGCAGAGGGTCGCGGGTTCGAATCCTGTATTCTCCACCAAATTTTGATGAAATGGCTTCCAAAAGTTAAAAAGAAAGTTGTATAATGAATATAACTTCAAGAAAACTGAAGGGAGCTGTTTTTAATGAAATTAACAACACAAGATAAACTAAATATATGTAAAGAGCATATAATAGAAAGAAAAACTTTTAAAAATATAAAAAAGATAGAAATTTTAATGAATAAACTATCTTTTTCTTTTAATTTAGTACGTATTATAATTAATTGGAAAGCATTTCAGCAAAATAATATTCTTATTTACACTAACGAAGATGGAAATGTTAATGTTGAGGTTTTGTATTCTGATGAGAATATATGGCTTAATACTGAAATGATTTCAAGACTTTTTGGTGTTGAAAGACCTGCTGTAACCAAACATGTTAATAATATATATGAGCAAGAAGAATTAAATGAAGATAACACATGTTCCATTTTGGAACATATGGGTAAGACTGGCCAAAAATATAAAACAAAATATTATAATTTGGATATGATTATTTCAATTGGGTTTAGAATTAATTCAAAGAAAGCTATTTTATTTAGAACTTGGGCAAACAAAATAATTAAAGAATATATAATACAAGGTTTTGCTTTAGATGATAACAGATTTTTAAAAGGTAAAAAAGCAGATAAAGAATATTTTGATAGATTACTTGAAAGAATTAAATTAATTCGAGTAAGCGAAAGGATGTTTTATCAAAAAATAACAGATATATTTTCTGAATGTTCTATTGACTATAATAGAGACAGAGACAGCGAAATTACAAAAAATTTTATAAAACAATACAAAATAAATTTCATCATGCAATTACTGGTAATACTGCTGCTGAAATAATATAAAACAGAGTTGATTCAAAAAAAGACAACATGGGATTAACTAATTTGGCAAGATTTTTCTGATGGAAAAACTTATAACACAGGCTTTTATAATTTAGATGCTATCATTGCAGTGGGTTATAGAGTTAATAGTAAAAAAGCAACACAGTTTAGAATATGGGCTACTAGTGTTTTAAAAGATTATATTATCAAAGGGTATAAATTAGATAAGGAAAGACTTAAAAATAGTTCTAAATTTGGTAAAGATTATTTTGATGAGTTATTAATTGAAATAAAAGAAATTAGAACTAGTGAGTATAGAGTTTATAAAAAAATATTGGATATATTTGAAATAACAAGCATTGATTATAACAAAGATAGTAATGAAGCATATACTTTTTTTAAAATTGTTCAAAACAAACTGCATTATGCAATTACTGGGAAGACTGCACAGATAACATTATGGAATTATGTAGTAGAATAGATAATATGTTTTATAGATTAATAGATAAACACAAATTAAAATACATAGTGAAAATTGAAAGGAGAGAAACTAATGGAAAATATTATTAAAACAGAACTTGAAGTGAATCATGAAAAAATAAAAGTATTGTGAGTAGGAGAAGTAGAATATATTTCTCTTACAGATTTAGCAAGATATGCCAATCCAGAAGAACCAAAAGTGCCTGTTCAAACATGGATGAGAAATACTGATGTTATACTATACTTAGGGTTATGGGAAAAACTTAATAATAAAAATTTCAAAGGTCACAAATTTACGACCTTTGAAAATAAAGCCGGGAGAAATAGTTTTTATATGTCTCCTCAAAAATGGATAAAAGAAACTGATGCTATAGGTATAATCTCAAAATCAGGTAATAATGGTGGTACTTTTGCTCATTCTGATATAGCCTTTGAGTTTGCCAGTTGGTTAAGCCCAGAGTTTAATTATATGTAATAATTGAATTCCAAAGATTAAAAAAGAATGAATATTATCAAAACCAAATAGAATGGAATGTAAGAAGAATAATTGCTAAAGGTAATTATCGAATTCACACAGATGCTATAAAAGAAAATCTAATATTACCTATACTTACAAAAGAGCAAATAAATTATACTTATGCTAGTGAAGCTGATGTATTAAATGTGGCATTATTTGGAATGACTGCGAAAGATTGGCGAAATAGAAATAAAGATAAAAAAGGAAATATAAGAGATTATGCAACTATTGAACAATTAATTGTATTATCCAATATGGAAAGTTCTAACTCAATAATGATAAAAGATAATATCACTCAAAAAGATAGGTTAAAAAATCTAAATTATTATGCATTATCACAATTAAAATCACTACAAAATAATGCTAGTATTGATAAACTAAAATCACTTAATAATTCAATAAATGATAAATCAAAGATGGAAATTTAAAATGAAAATAGAAAAATTAGAAAATAAATAATTGTAATATTATTTATTCTATTTGAGGTAATCATGAATAATTATAAAATTTTTAATAAAAATATTGATTTAATAAATATTTTAGAAATAGATTCTAATATTGATGTAAAACTTCATCATTATTACAAGGATAAATTATACAAACATAATATTGCTTATTTGACTAAAAAGACAGCTTTCAAATTAAAAAAAGCAAATGATTTAGCAAATAAAAAAGGTTTTAAAATTAGAATATATGAGGCTTATAGACCATATTATATAACCAAATTATTATGTAACAAATATAAAAAAGAGGTTAAATTAGGTCTTCTTGGAAATGGTATTAGTTGGCACAATGTTGGAATGGCTGTTGATGTAAGCTTAGTTAATCTTAAAACAAATAGAGAATTATTAATGCCTACAAAGTGTTGTGAATTGATATTAGATGCATGTAGAAGTAATAAAAATTCAATTATTTTAAAAGAAATAATGAATAAAGCTGGTTTTGTACAATATACAAAAGAATGGTGGCATTTTTTCGATTGGTTTGATGAAAATGATAAGAGAATAAATATAGATGAGACAAAAATTTATAATTTTAAAATTTGATAACCTTTTAACTATTTTATTTTAAATAGAAAATATAAAAAATAAAGCATAATCTGCTTTATTTTTAACTACTTAATATATATGTAGTTTGATAGCCATTATTTAATACAAAGTTATATCTTAATAGTGATTTATTATTATAATAATTCTTTTTTATTTTATATTCTATTTTTATTATTTCATTATTTGCAATATTTTTTAAACATATACTATAAAAAGGATTGTAGTCAAAACTTTTATTGTTAATTTTTAAGGTACCTTTTACATATAAATCTTTATCCAAACATTCCTTATATAAAACATTTTTAATAATAGTTCCGCTATTATTTTTTATAACTACTTTAATTAAACACTCATTAACACATTTTGTAAAATAAATAATCGGTTCTATTCGCTTAGTTACTGAAGTGTTACTTGAACTATCAACTAAAGTTCCATTTACTATATATGATATTTCAGATGTGTTAATGATTTCCATTAGTTAACAGTTGTTTCAAATACTACTGTGATGCTATCTCCTGGGCTTAATGTTCCTAAACTAAATCCATCATTAGGATCATAGCTTGAGTAAGGGGTTCCATCTATAGTAACACTTTCAGGGACAAATGTTAATTCTGAAGGCACTATATCGGTAAACATTATATCAGTGGCATCTATATTTCCATTATTTGTTATTACAGTAGTATAAGTTAAAGTATCTCCTTTTGTTACAGTTGAAGGACTAGCAGATTTAACAATTTCTAAATTATTAACATTTATAGTTGTAGTAACACTGTTGCTTGTAGAACTTCCCCCTATAGGAATAATAACAAGATAATTATATGTTGCAGATGAGGTATTGATAATAGTATTAGGATCAGGCAAAGAAGTTACTTCTACTTGAAAAGTAATTGTTCTAGATCCGAGTATTAACAAACTTCCGACATTAAATCCAGTATTGGGATTATATGTTGGTTGAGAAGTTCCATCTACTATAACACTTCCACTTACAAAAGTAGCACCAGTTGGTACAATATCTTTAAATACAATATCTGTTAACAAAACATTTCCATTATTATTTAAAACTATGGTGTATGTTAGTATATCTCCAATAGTTGCATAGGTTTTATCTACTGATTTAATCATATTTAATTCTCCAATTGCAAGATCGGTCACAGTTATATTACTTTCTAAATCTGTTGTAATTGCATCGCCAGTTGGATTTATTTTATAATCATATTCAATAGAGGATTGATTTTCAATTGTGTCCATAATTATTCTCCTTATTAAATTCTATGTTAATATAAAAATATAAACAATTATTTTTGTACTGTTTTATTAAAGAAATTGAAAATAATACATTAACACATTTTCACCTAAACTTAGTTTAATGTAAGTTCTATTTTTATTTAACTTCATACAATAAAATGTAAGAAAAAGAGGTGAAAAAAATGGATGGATTTAAAAATTTATGTAATAATCCTTGTCCATGTTATACATGTTATGGTCCTACTGGGCCGACAGGACCAACAGGACCTTCGGGAGGACCGACAGGGCCAACTGGTCCAACTGGACCGACAGGGCCAACCGGATCAACAGGTCCACAGGGTCCGCAGGGAGTTCAGGGAGTACAAGGAATACAAGGACCAACAGGTGCAACCGGAGCAAATGGTTCTCAAGGTTCTCAGGGTGAAGTAGGCCCTCAAGGGCCACAAGGCGCCCAAGGTGCAAATGGAGCTACTGGTCCAACTGGAGCGATGGGAGCAACCGGACCTCAAGGAATTATAGGACCACAAGGTGCTCAAGGAATCCAGGGGCCAATAGGAGCCACAGGACCGACAGGGCCACAAGGTAATGCTGGAACAAATGGAGCAACTGGGCCAACCGGACCAACTGGACCAACTGGACCACAAGGAATTCAAGGAATTCAAGGTGCAACCGGTCCGACTGGACCACAGGGAACAGCAGGTTTAAATGGAGCAGGTGCAATAATACCATATGCTTCAGGATTACCAGTAGCTCCTACAAGTATTGCTTTGGGATTGGCAGGATTACCAGCTATAGTCGGATTTGGAACAAGTACAACATTA
Organism: uncultured Muribaculaceae bacterium; assembly: GCA_964492595.1. GTDB lineage: Bacteria > Bacillota_I > Bacilli_A > RF39 > UBA660 > CAYNFP01. Next base: position 18,663 of record CAZBKY010000001.1, on the reverse strand, counting down.
CCAAACATATTGGGTCTAAATATTGATTTAACAGGAGCTGCAGGTTTATTAGCCAATTTGGCATTTTCAGTTCCAAGAAATGGAACAATTACAGATATAGAAGCTTATTTTAGTGTAGTACTTGGATTGACACTTATAAGTACAGATATTACTGTTCATGCTCAGTTATATCAATCAACAACTCCTAATAATATTTTCACTCCAGTAGCGGGAACAGATGTAACTTTAACACCGAACTTGAGTGGAATAATAAATATAGGAGATATTGTTAGAGGCAACTTAACTGGATTAAATATTGCAGTAACTGCAGGAACAAGATTATTAATGGTATTTACTATAAATGCTAATGGATTAAATTTATTACAAACTGTAACTGGCTATGCTAGTGCAGGAATAAACATAGTTTAATAAAAATAAAAGCCACTAAAATGAACCGCATCCATTAGGGTGCACATCAAAAAATGGCTTTTAATATGCTTTAAATTCATATAATAACTATAGGAGGTATTTAATGAAAATATGCGTTTATGCAATTGCAAAGAATGAAAGTAAATTCGTTGAAAGGTGGTATGAATCTGTAAAAGAAGCAGATATGGTAATAGTGGGAGATACAGGTTCAACTGATGATACAATTTTAAAATTAAAAAAATTAGGTGCAAAAGTATATAAAATAAAAGTAAATCCATGGAGATTTGACAAGGCTAGAAATATGGTTTTAAAAAAAATACCAGATAACATCGATATATGTGTATCTACGGATTTAGATGAAATAATAACAAAAGGATGGAGAAAACATGTTGAAAAAATCTGGGATGAAAAAACTACAAGATTGAAATATAACTATAATTGGAGTTTTGATAAGTATGGTAAACCATCAGTAAGTTTCATGATTGAAAAAATACACAATAAAAAAGATTATACTTGGAAGCATCCTGTTCATGAAGTTTTAAAATATATAGGAGATGGAATTGAAAAAATAAACTATGTTTCAGGGTTTGAAGTAAATCATTATCCAGATGATACCAAGTCTCGATCTAATTATTTACCGCTTTTAGAATTATCAGTTAAAGAAGATCCCTCTGATGACCGAAACGTTCATTATTTAGGAAGAGAATATATGTTTTATCAAATGTACGATGAGGCAATTAAAACTTTAATAAAACATTTATCTTTAGAAAAGGCAACTTGGAAAGATGAAAGATGTGCTTCAATGCGTTATATTGCAAGATGTTATAAATATAAAAAACAATATGATTTATCTAGAGAATGGTTATATAAGGCAATAATAGAAAGCCCATATTTAAGAGAGCCATATGTAGAGATGGCATTACTGGAGTATGAAACTGAAAATTGGCTTGCCTGTCTGCACATGTGTGATGAAGCCTTAAAGATAAAAGAAAGAGGAAAAACATATATTAATGAGAATTTTTCATGGGATAGCACGATATATGATTTGAGTTCAATAAGTTATTATAATATAGGTTTATATTCAAAAGCCCTTGAATTTAATGAAATAGCTTTAAAATTAGATCCCGAAAATGAAAGATTAAAAGAAAATAATAAAATAATTAAAGAGAAAACATTTGAAGATTTAACATAATAATCTTTTTAATTATAATATACAAGTATAGCTATAAATGTTATACTTGTTTTAGAATAAGAGGTCTGGTATGAATAGTGAAAATATAATAAATAAAAAAAACAAGAGAAAAACTTTATCATATGAAGAAATAGAATATATGGTAAAAAGTTTTATAAAGGAAGATATTAGCGAAGAAGTTATGACCTTATTTATTAAAGCCATTTATGAAAAGGGTTTAAGTAAAAAAGAAACGTATTATTTAACTGATGTAATGGTTAAAAGTGGAAATATAATAGATTTGTCAAAGGTAAAAAAAACAACAGTCGACAAACATTCAAGTGGGGGTGTTGGAGATAAAATTTCATTGCTAATTCTTCCCATTTGCGCATCTTTAGGACTGGCTGTACCTAAAATGAGTGGAAGAAGTTTGGGAATAACTGGCGGTACGATAGATAAACTTGAAAGCATTCCAGGATTTAAAAGTGAATTAACTGATGAAGAATTCATCAACATAATAAATACAGTTGGATGTGCAGATATATGTCAAAATGAAAATATAGCTTTAGCCGATAAAAAAATTTATGCATTAAGAGATAAAACAGGTTATGTAGATTCCATTCCTTTAATAGCAAGTTCTATTATGAGTAAAAAAATAGCCTGTTCAGCAAAAAATATAGTAATTGACCTTAAAGTTGGCAAGGGTGCTTTCATGAAAGATTTAAGAAGCGCTAAAAAACTTGCAAGGTTAATGATATATATTGGAAAAAAATATGAAAAAAATATAATATGTATTTTATCAGATATGAATAGTCCTTTGGGAAGTAATGTAGGAAATATACTAGAAGTAAAAGAAGTAATAAACTTTTTTGAGGGAAATAGAAATGAAAGACTTGAGAAACTTACTTTGGAATTATCTGCATATATGCTGATGATATCTAAAAATATTAAATATAAAGAAGCTCTTAAAGAGGTTGTAAAAGTTATAAAAAATGGTAAGGCAAAAGATAAATTTTATGAATGGATAAAATCACAGGGTGGTAGATTATCAGAAGTAAAAATGAATGCTAAAAGAATAGATGTTAAAAGTGTTAAGTCAGGTTTTATCAAAGAAATAAATGCAGAATATATTGGGAGTTTGTCTTCTATGCTTGCCTTTGGAGGTAGCCTAGGCTCTAAAATTGACAATAACTCTGGGATAATATTGAGAAAAAAAATTGGAGACTTTGTCGAAAGAGATGAAATATTATGCAGTATTTATTATAATAAAGAAGTTGAAAAAATGATTTCTCAAGTTTTAAATGCATATATTATAATTAACAAAAAACCTAGAGAAAAAAATATAATATTAAAAGTTATTAAATAAAGGAAGTGAAACTTTTGAAACATATATTAAAAGTAGTATGTGCGGTAGTTGCTTTCTTTTCTTTTGCTCCCTTATTATTTGCTTTGAAGGGTATTAATTTAAGTTCAGGATCTTTGGTTCCTTATTTTAGTGAAGATATAACTAAATATAATGTTTTTGTACCCGGCGAAGTTGAAAATATAAATATAACCGCCATAGAAGATAAAGATGATGATTATATTACAGGTACAGGAAATATATCTTTACTAGATGGAAAAAATGAAGTTATATTAAAAGTTATTAAAAAAAACTTAGATGTAATTACTTACGAAATAGCCATTTTTAAAAATTATAAGGAGAATAAGGATGAAGAAAATGCAACTTTAAATAAATTAGAAATTGAAGGCTATGATATAGATTTTAATACTGATATCTATGAATATGAAATATATGTTGATATAGAAGAGAGATTAAATATATCATATGAACAAACCAGTGAATATTCTACAGTTAAAATAAGTGGAAATTCAAATTTTAAGATAGGGCAAAATACAGTTAAAATATCAGTTATAAGTAAAAATAAAACAAATGTAAATGTATATGTCATTAAAGTAAATAAAGTGTCAAATGTTTTTGAAGAATTAAGTAGTGAAAAAGAAAACAATATAATAATAAAAAGAAAATTCACAAAAAAAGAAACTACGCTTATTATAGTTTCTATGGTATCTTTTTGCATATTTCTAATCATTTTAATCTTTCATTTTATGTTTTTAAAAAGAAAAAGAAGATAATGTTAATAATTTAAATATTTTACTGCATATTCTTCGTATGTTATCTTTTCATTTTTAATAATAGTGGCAGCTTCTATCCCGACATATCTGTAATGCCAAGGTTCGTAGGCATAACCAGTTATATGTTCCTTCCCTTTGGGGTATCTTTCTATAAAACCATATTTATAAGAATTTTTAATTAACCAGTCATATTCTTTATATTTTTCAAATCCATCAAGCATTCCTTTTACTGAGGAAATGTCTGCAGCTAATCCAGTTTCATGCTCTGAATGTCTTTGTTTTGCTGAATATATTAATGCATGATTTAATCCATTTCTACTTACTGAATTTGTAAATAATGTGTTTTGATAGCTTTTTGTTCTAAAACCGGAGTTTAACCATAAATTCATATTTTCTTTTCTTATGTCATCTATCATTTTAACTAATGCATCATGTGCAACTTTCCTCATTTGTCTTTTTGAGCTGCTGATAGTATAAATATCATCAAAAGTTTCTAAATCAGTTGGGGCATAATCATCGGGGAGTTTGTTATATTTATTTACAAGAACCAATAAATCGTTTTGATTAGTTATTGTTTTTATATTTGTATAAAAATCATTATCAAGACCTATATTTACATAAATTACAACGTTATCCTTATTATTAGAATTTGTTTTTGCGTAAGCTGCATATCTTTTTACATAAGTACTTTTAAAATATGGGCTTTCAAATATATAAGAGATATTATTGATTTCGGATGTAGTATAATTTTCTTTCAAAAGAGTATTGACACTTTCAACAAAATATTCATTGTTTTTATATTCAATATTTATATAATCCTTAACAAATTCTTTAATATATGTATCCTTTGTTAATGCAATATCTAGTGTTTTATAATATTTTTCATCTATAACCGCTTCTATTTCCAATTCTTTTATTTTTTTACTGGCAACTTCGCTGTATCCGATTTTTATCATTTTGCTATTATTAAATAAATAATCTTTAAAATATAGAAAAGCACTTACTGATAAAATTAAAATAACTCCAATTAAAAATTTTTTCATATATTCTATTTCCTTATATTATTAATTATAGCACTTTTTAAGTTATTTAGAATAAAAGTAATAACAATTTACAATATTAAAAACATCGGTATATTTAGATATTTATATCATATTATTTTTTAGGTGGGGTATGAAGAAAACAATAGTAGTATTAATATCATTTTTTATATTTATGAGTTCCTTTATTGCAGATGGAGTTCCAGTTAACAAAGAAATAACTGAAGGCTCTAAAGCTGACTATGCACCAAACAGCAAAAGTGCGATTCTTATGGAAGCGAGCACTAAAACAGTGCTTTATGAGAAGAATGCCAATGAGAAGTTGTCTCCGGCATCAATGACAAAAGTAATGACAATGCTTCTTGTTATGGAAGCTTTAGATAAAGGTAAAATAAAATTAAATGATGATGTTTTTATAAGTAAAAATGCTTCAGGTATGGGAGGAACTCAAATATTTGTAGAAGCAAATACAAATGTAAAAGTAAGTGATTTGCTAAAAGGTATTGGTATTGCTTCAGCCAATGATGCTGCAGTTGCTCTTGCAGAAAAAATTGGTGGAACAGAAGAAAACTTTGTTGCTATGATGAATAAAAGAGCTAAAGAATTAGGGGCAATTAATACTAATTTTAAAAATCCTCACGGTCTTGATGAAGTAAATCATTATACTACCGCTTATGATCTTGCTTTAATGTCTAGTGAACTTGTAAAATATGAAGAAATATTGAAAATAACAAGTACTTATGAAGAATATATAAATGTAAGCGGAGAAAACCACTGGCTTGTTAATACAAATTCATTAGTGCGATTTTATAAAGGAATGGACGGTTTGAAAACAGGCTTTACAGATCAGGCAAAATACTGTTTAACATCTACAATGAAGAAAAACGATATGAGACTTATAGGGGTTGTAATGGGAGTATCTACAAAAGAAGCGAGAAATAGTGATACTATAAGTATGATGGAATATGGGTTTGCTATATATAATACTAAAATGATTGTGAACTCAAATAAAAAATTGGGAATTCTATATGTAAATAATGGGAAAAATAGAAATGCCTCCTATTATGTAAAGGAAGATGTTAATATATTGGTTGATATAAACACAGAAAATATAAATTATGATGTGAAAACCCAACTATATAAGAATGTAAGAGCTCCTTTAAAAAAGGGAGATGTTGTAGGAAACTTAATACTTACTTATGATAAAAAAGAATATAAATATGATTTAATTGTTAAAAATAAGGTTGTAAAAGCAAATTTTATAAGAATGTTATATAATAATTTCAAAGATATAATAAGTGGAGAGGTAAGTCTAATATAAATTATTATCAAAACAGTGTATATTATATAGTGAATGCAATCTGGCTGAATGGCTGGTGTTGCATTCTTTTTTATTTGACGAAAATAGGCTGCCTCAAGCGATTACTTGCTGTTCTTTCTAAATATTTAATTTTACATGTTTTAACGGGTTGTGTGTATATTGCCTCATCATCAGTATGATTTTTAAAAGGACTATTTTTGAGTGTTTTAGAATGTATAAGTTCACTATATAATTTATTTTTTTTACCCATCAATACTTTTCCCACAAAGTGAAGTTCATTTTTAATGATTTCTCCCAGCAATAAAGAAACAACAAAATTTTTCTTTTCTTCTATATATCCTCCAATTATAAATTCTTCCATTCTTAAATTCTTTATTTTTATCCAACTGTTATCTCTGGTATTGATTTTATAAATACTATTTTTTTTCTTTGCAATTATTCCTTCTAAATTTAATTTTTTGACCTTATTAAATAATTTAATTCCATCAGTATCTATATATTTTGTTTTTATAAATGACTCAGTGTCTTTAAAGAGGCTTAATATTTCTTTTCTCTTTAAAAGAGGAAGTTTAGTTAAATCTTTATCCTTATAAACAATATCAAAACATATAAAAACAGCAGGATTGTTTTCCATGTGATATAAGATTTTATCATTGCCTTTTAAATGAGATCTTTCTTGAAGTTTTTTAAAAGATGGCTCACCATTTTCAAAGCATATAATTTCTCCATCAAAAATAGTATTAGAATTAACAATATTTTTAATATTTTGAAGCTCAGGATATAAATGTGTTACATCTGTTTTATTTCTGTTTTTAATAATTATTTTCTCAGGATTTGCAAATATTAAAGTTCTTATTCCATCAAATTTCAATTCAAATATGTAATCTTTTGAATTAAAAGGTTTATCAATTCTTTCCAAAAGCATTGGAACCCAGTTTTTATTTTTCCAAATATTCATTTTTTAATTTTTAGACTCTTTTCCAATGCTTCCATTAAATCATTTATCTGTTTTTTGGGCTTTTTTCTTGTTGTTTTTATTTTCTTGCCCTTTAATTTATCATCTATTGCTTCTTTTATTTTATTTTGATATTCATCTTTATATTTTTGTGGTTCAAATTTACCTTTTAAATTATCTATTAATTTTATAGCTAAATTTAATTCTTTTTCATTTATTTTGCCTTCAATTTCAGCTTCTGGAGTTATTATTTCCTCTTCAAAATATAAAGTTGTAAGAACTATACCAAATCTATTGAACTTTAAAACACAATAATAAAACTTCCCTCCCAAGACAGTCTTGGCGAGAGCCACTTTTCCAGTTTCTTTTAATGCCTCATAAAAAAGAATATAAGATTTAGATTTAGTATCAGATTTTAAAATATAGCTTTTTTCAAAATAATATGAATCTATTTCTCTCTCATCAACAAAAGCGATTACTTCTATTTCTTTTTCATTTTCTGGTCTTAATTTACTTAATTCCTCTTTATTAAAAATAATATAGTTATCATTTTCAAATTCATATCCTTTGGTTATATCACTTTCTTTGATATCTTCTTTACAGTGAGGACAATATTTTATATATTGAACTCGATGAAGACATTTTTTATGAAGTTGGTTAAAAGAAGTATCATTATTTTTAATTATAGGATTTATGATAACTGGTATACTTACTAGACCGAAAGATATATTGCTGTGAACATTTGGCATAAAAATCACTCCAATATTATTATTCTTTATTTTTAAATATTTATGACAAAAAAACTTAAAAACAAAAAAGTGTTTTAAAAAAAACACTCGTATAATAAAAATAGAGGAGGAGAAATTGAAAAAAACAATAATTTTTATATTATGTACTTTTTTATTTATGCCTGATATATATTCTAAAACATTTACAAATGAACTACCTTTAAATAAAAGCATAATTATTACAAGTGTTGAGGAAAGATATAAATGGTATAAACTAAAAAAGGTAAACGAACATTACGAAAATGCTGTTAAACACAATTGCGAATATTTTGATGAAGTAGAAAATAACTTTAGTGAATGGAACTTGGTTAAGCCCGATGAAAAAGAAGGCAGGACAATAGAAGAAAAAGTGAATATTATTGATTTATCTGATGAAAAATATAATACAATTTTGATTGATAATTTTATAGTTGAATTTTTAGAATTAAAGAGTATTGTAATTACAGATAATAGCGACAAGAATATAGCTTTTGAATTAGCGCACTGCATAAATTGCACTACAAATGAAGCTGGAAATTTAATTTTAAATAAAGATTCTAAAATATTTTTAAATCTCAATAATTTTCATACTGAAGTTCCACAAGTCGAGATTAGATTTGAGAAAACTAATAATATTTTATACTTTAAATCTACATTGTTGGTTGATTACAAGTATCCTGTAAAATCTAAAGGAATAACGACTCTGGGCGGCACATATAAGACATGTTCTACATATTACTGCAGCTATAAGATTACTTCTTTATATACTTGGGATGAAATGGATAATTATGAAGAGAAATATTACAGATTTAAAGATAGTTATGTCAATTGTTATAGTTATGAAAAAGAATATTTTGATGGATATTTTACTTATTTAAATGAATATATCAAAGATGAAAATACAAAAACATACTTTTATGAATATAAAACAGTTGAATCCGAGATTATTTATAAAAACATCTATAATAATAAAAATAATGAAGAAATAAAGCCCGCTTATAATGAAGATGAGGTTATTGCAATAAATTATGGAAACAAAAAGACATCTGAAGATTATTCAAAATTACCCGTATTTATTATCGCTTTAGGCGGAATATTAATACTTCTTATACTTATATGTAGAAAAATAAGTATAAACTTAAAAAATAGTCGATAGAATTATTTTTCTAGTTTTGTCGAATGTGTATAAAATAATAAAAAAACAATCTAAACTTATTAGGCAGGTGAATATATGTTTAAAACAGATATAGAGTTTAAAAAAGGAGTTCTATTTGTGAGAATAGATGGAGAATTAAATAAAACAAATTCTATTGACTTAAGAAAATCTATAATACCTTTATTATTAAAGTATGGTTTTAGGTATGTTGTATTAAATCTTGATAATGTTAATTATATAGATAATTATGCTATGGAACTGTTTGAAGAAATAAATGATATAGTAATTAAATATAATGGAAAGACAACATTAATAAAAAATAGAAAACTGGACAAACTATTAAAAGGCAGTTTAATAGAAAAAATACTTTATAAAGTAAAAAATGAAAAGTCTGCCCTTGGAGTGTTTGAATTATGAATGCGGAATATTATAGAGTAATTAATGAAAATAAAGGAATGATTTATAAAATTGCTTATGATTTTTGTGGACACTCTCATATTGAGGATTTATTTCAGGTGGGCTGTATAGGAGTAATTAAAGCATATAAAAGATATAAAAAAGAATTTAATACTGCATTTTCCACATACGCATACCATGATATTTTAGGAGAGATGGCTAATTATCTGAAAAATGACAGGTTGGTAAAATTAAATGGAAATAATGCTAAAATATATAAATTATATAAAAAAGCAAGAGATTTTTTAATTAGCTCTAAAGGCTTTGAACCTTCTCTTTCAGATATAGCCGCTTTCATGGGAATAAGTGAACTAGATCTTTATAATGCAATTTGTAATAATTATCCGACAGAAAGTATAGATAAAGAAGTCGCAGAAGATCTTTTACTCCAAGATGTCATCGGTAATGATGAACGAGAACTAGTAGAAAGTAGCATAGATTTAAAACAAGAGCTTGATAAATTAACAGAAAAAGAAAGAAAAATTATTAAATATAGATATTATGAAGACTATACTCAATGTGAAACTGCAGATATGATGGGAATGTCTCAGGTGCAAGTATCAAGAGCTGAAAATAAAATATTATCCAGAATGAAAAAAGAAATGGTTGCATAAACAATTTTTAATCTTACAGGAAAGTTCACAAAACACAACTGACAAATTAAAAATCATGATATTGTAAAGTGATTTTGATTTTGTTAAAATTAAGAAAAGGAGGAGTCATGAAAAAAGAAAATAAGTTTTTATCATTGCTTAAAAAGAAAGAACAATTGCTTAAGATAATGAGACCTACAATAAAAAAAGTTAACAGCAATGACCCTCAATTGAAAGCAATGTTGGATTCATTTGAAAAAGACGAAAAATTTCCAGTTAAGAAGTGTTTTTAGGTGTCTTTTTGTATGAAAATTGGACAGGTTATATTAATAAAAAATATTGAAAGAGTCGGCGGAAGATTGCAAAAGTCAGTAATAAGACCCGCAATTATTAGAAAAGTATACGAGAAAAACCTTATAGATGTTCGTTTAGTTTCGACAATATATGTTAATGGAAATGTTAAAGTCAGTACATTAGAAGAAGCAGAAAATGCTCTTAAATCTAATTTTGCAGGAATGTTTCCTCATCAAGAACAATATGTAATAATAGATCCTAAAGAGGCAGGAGTTTTAAATTTTAGTTATGTATTTGGGAATATGTATACTGATATAATAGATTTAAATGATAAGAGTGTAGAAATTGTCGTTTTAAAAAATACAACAGATAATAAACCTTTGATAATTAGCGATAATGTTAAAATTAAAATAGAAGAAAAAGAAATAGAAGCTATCGTTAAGAATATAATCAAGCAATATTCCATAGAATTTAAAAAAGTAAAAGAACATTCCTATCAATAAATATTCATCTGCTAAAATAATAGCAGTTTTTTTAAATCTTATAAGAAAGTTCACAGAAGGATAAAAAAAGTACAGTAGCCACTATCGAAATTAAGGTCCGGGGAAGTAGACAAAAAAGCCCAAGAATCAGAAAAAGCAAATTCGCAAGAATTAGACTTGAAATTTATTAGTCAGCCTATGTTATATGTATTAATTTTTTATCTTGTACCATAATAAAATTGGGTGATAAAAAGTGAACGAGGAAGAATACAAAAAAATAGTCAAAGAAAAAACATGTAAAGAAGATACCTTTATAAATTTAATAAAGGCTTTTGCATTTGGAGGTATTATGGGGACTTTCGGTCAATTCCTAACATATATATTTAATAAATATTTAGAATTTTCTATTAAAGATTCATATATGTTAACAATGGTTAGTCTTGTTTTAATAGCCTCAATACTAACAGGGTTTGGTTTTTTTGATAAGATAGTGGCTTTTTGCAGATGTGGTCTTATAGTTCCGACAACTGGTTTTGCTCATGCGATGACAAGTGCAGCCCTAGATTATAAAAAAGAAGGATTTGTAAAAGGTATTGGAGGAAATTTTTTCAAGCTGACAGGAAGTATTATACTTTATGGAATCATTATTGCCTTTTTAGTTTCTTTATTTAAGGGGATTTTAGGATGAAAAATTTTAAATTTAAAAATGTATATATAAATGATACCTTCACATTGCTTGCCAGCCTAGAAAACAGTCCAACGATCAGAAAAAAGGTAGATATGACAATAGATGATTATTATATGGGAAAAAAGACTGTTGAAGAAGGGGAGGTCGAGTATCAAAGTATTGTTACCAGAAATATATTAGAAAATAATAAATTATTAGAAGAAGATGTTGATTTATTGATTGGAGGGGATTTACAAAATCAATTATTTGCATCTAATTTTAATGCCAGTGATTTTGATATACCATTTTTAGGAGTTTACAGCGCTTGTGCAAGTTTTGCTCAGGGGTTAATAATATCTGCTATTATGTTGGAGGGAGGTTTTATAGATAATTCTATTGTAATATGTTCTGCCAGTAATTTAGTAACTGAAAAGCAATTTAGATTTCCAATAGAGTATGGCTCACTTAGAAAAAAAACAAATTCTTTTTCCGTAAGTGGTGCAGTCTCAGCATTACTGACTGCTGAAAAAGGCAATATAAAAATAGAATCTGCTAATATAGGAAGAATTATTGATATGGGACATACGGATGCCAATGATATGGGAGCTTGTATGGCGCCGGGAGTTGCAGAAGTAATATATGACCATTTGAAATCTACTGATAGAAGTCCTGATTACTATGACATTATTTTGACAGGAGACTTAGGAATATATGGGTTATTTGTGCTTAGGGAATATATGTTAAGAAAATATAAAATTAATTTAAAAAATGCAGAAGATGCCGGAGTTATTCTATATAATACAAAACCCAATTTTCCATTTGCAGGAGCTTCAGGACCTGCTTGCGGTGCATTAGTTTTATTTAGCGAAATAATTAAAAATTATAAAAAAATACTGTTTGTTGGAAGTGGTGCGCTTCATTCAATGACTAGTACGAATTTAAAAAAAGGAATGCCGGGAATAGGGCATGCAGTTAGTTTGGAGGTGTTGAAGTGATATATTTAAAAGCATTCTTATTTTGTGGTGTTGTCTGTCTTATAGGTGAGTTGATATTGGAAAATTCAAAACTTACTCCGGGACATTTAAATACAATACTTGTTATAATGGGCTGTATATTCTCAGGATTTGGATTATATGATAAATTTATAATATGGGCAGGAGCTGGAGCCACTGTCCCTATAACGAACTTCGGTCATCTTCTTGTAAGTGGGGCTATGGATGGGTATAACGCAGATGGTGTTGTTGGAATATTAAAGGGATTACTCGTTAATGCCTCGGCCGGTCTTTGTGCCACTATAATCATATCTTTCGTAGTAGCACTCTTATTTAAACCTAAAAACTAAAAAGTGACTTTTTGGTTTTTTTTTGGTAAGATTATTAAAGAGTGGAGTTAATATTATGCACAAATTTCTGATAAATGACTTTGAAGGTCCTTTAGATTTGTTACTACATTTAGTTAAACAATCTAAAATGGATATTTATGATATAAATATAGTTGAAATTACATCTCAATATGTGGAATTTATTAAATCTATGGAAGAAATGAATCTAGATATTGCAAGTGAATATCTTGTAATGGCGGCAGAACTTATAGAAATAAAAAGTAGACACTTACTTCCTAAAAATGAAGAGGAAGAAACTGATGAATTTGTAGAGGATTCTGAAGAGGAATTAAAAAGAAGATTAATTCAATATAAAGCATTCAAAGAAGCAACAGAAAAATTTAAAGAACTTGAAAACACAAGACATGAAGTTTATACAAAAAGTCCAGAGAATATATCCGAGTTTTCTGATAAAAAATTGATAAATGAGGATAACGTTAGTATTTTTGATCTTTTGAAAGCACTGGAGAATGTTTTGCAAAGGGTGGAATATTCTAAGCCAATAACTTCAAAAGTTACTAAAAGAGAGTTGTCAGTGAGAGAGAGAATTAGTGAAATAAAAAATATATTATCAAAAAAGAAAAAAATTAAATTTGAAGAATTATTTGTGGAGTTTAATAAAAGTTTTATTATAGTAACGTTTTTATCTGTACTGACTATGGCAAATGATAATGAAATAAAACTTATCCAAGATAATAACTTTGGAAATATATATTTAGAAAGAGTTGATTAGTATGAATTTAGAGGGAATTATAGAAGGAATTTTATTTGTAGTTGGCGATGAAGGGATAACTTTGTCTTCTTTAGTGAAAATTTTAAATATTGATGAAGATAAAGTTAAAGAGATTTTAATTAATTTAAGGAAAGAATATGAAAATGAAAATAGAGGTATTAGAATATCTTTTTTAGGCAATACATTTAAACTTACAAGTAAAAAAGAGCATAAAGAATATTTTGAAAAATTGCTTATAGACACTAAAACCTATACTTTATCAAATGCAGCTTTAGAAACTTTGGCAATTATTGCATATAAAGAGCCTATAACACGTTTGAAAGTAGATGAAATTAGAGGCGTTAATTCCTCTGGAATAATAAGGAAACTTGTGGCGATGAACTTTATAAAAGAGTGCGGGAAAGCTGGTAGTATAGGTAGACCTAATTTATATAAAACAACAAATGATTTTCTTGATTATTTTGGTTTATCAACTAAAGAGGATCTTCCGACTTTGAATTTTAAAGAATCAAGTGATAGTGAGGAAAAAGAATTATATACTTCAATGTATAAAGAAAATGTAAAGCAATAAAGTAAAAACTTATAGTTTTATATAAATTATTTACAATCATATTAATTCTTGATAATATTAGGTGGAGGATTAAATGGAAGCAGTAAAAAAAGAAGAAGTAAGGTATTTTACTCAACATTATGTTTCAGAACAATTTGGAAAAAATAATTCATATCATATGGCTTATACAAGGACAAGAATAGTACCAAATAGAGATCCGAGTCAAGTTATTGATAAAGACTGTGTTTATTTTCAATTTTGGGATGTAGAAGTATTTGAATTAAATGGAGTGGTATATCCTTTAAATGGTAAGAAAATAAATCATAGTCCCAATATTATCCTTAGAGATTTAAGGTCATCAATATCGTTTAAAGCTCCAGAAGCATATGATAAAATAGAAGCAAATTCACTACACATTGATGAAGCCATTGCTTTATATGAAAAAGAAGGAGTTTCAAAACAATTAAGATTATTTTCTAAATGCTAATTCATATTATACTTTTTACAACAGTAAGAAGTATTTTTTTATAATAAATTCATATTATTAAATAGGTGAAATATGGAAATTATAAAAGTATCTAGTAAGAGTGTATCTCAAAAAGTAGCGGGATCTATAGCTAATGTATTTAGAGAAGGTCGTGAAAGCGTTTGTGAAGTTCAATCAGTAGGAGCAGGAGCAATAAATCAGGCAGTTAAGGCAATAGCCATAGCCAGAGGTTATGTAGCCCCTCTTGGAATAAACTTAATATGTACTCCAGCTTTTTCAGAAGTTATTATAAACGGAGAAGAGCGAACTGCAATAAAACTAATTGTTGAAGCGAAATAAGCTTCTTTTTTATTTGTGTTAATTATTTTTTTGTTTTATAATAATTGAATGAAAAAAAGTAATGTTATAAATTTATTTATGTATAGAATATATCTTTATTTAATAATTATGATATGTTTATTTTCATGTCCAAATAGATCAAAGAACAAAAATAATAAATCAGATATTCCATTAAGCTATGGGGTTATTGCCTTAGATGAAAGGGGCATAAAGGACCCTAATATAAGAGTAATTGATTCCCATAGAATAACAGATATTAATAAAATGAAAAAAATAATTGAAGAAATTTTAGAATATGATAAGAGCGAGAATGAATATAATTGGAACAGAAGTGCAAAAAGTATGGAAAGAGAATGGCTAGTTCACAATATCTGCTATTTCCTTGGTATAGAGACTCAAAGAACATCATCTGTTGATTTTACAAATTCTGAAGAAGATATATATCTATTTAAACTGACAAAAGATTAAATCTTGACATTTATAAAAAATCATACAATAATTAAATAAAGAAAAAAAGGAGCAATATGAAAAATTTAGTAATAGTTGAGTCTCCAAGTAAAAGTAAAACTATAGAGAAATATTTGGGGAAAGAATATAAAGTATTGTCAAGTAAAGGGCATATTCGAGATTTATCAACAACCGGTAAATTTGGTTTTGGTGTGGATATAGAAGATAATTTCAAACCTGATTATATAGTTATAAAAGGGAAAAATAAATTAGTTAGCGATTTAAAAAAAGAAGCAAAATTAAGTGATAATGTGCTTTTAGCAACAGACCCGGATAGAGAGGGAGAGGCAATCAGCTGGCATTTGAAAGATTTAATGAAATTAAAAGATGATAAGTATGGCAGAGTTGTTTTTAATGAAATAACTGAAAATGCTATTAAGGAAGCTTTTAAAAACCCTAGAAAAATAGATGATGATTTAGTGCATTCACAGGAATCAAGAAGAATTCTAGATAGAATTATAGGATTTCGCTTAAGTAAACTTATGCAGAAAAAAACCGGTGGGAAATCCGCTGGTAGAGTTCAAAGTGTAGCTTTAAAATTGATTGTTGATAGAGAAAGAGACATAGAAGCTTTCAAATCAGAAGAATACTGGAAAATAACTGGTAAATTTAAAGATTTTGAAGCAGAACTATTTAAATATAAAAATAAAGAAATAAAAATTAAAGGCGAAAAAGAAGCTGATGATATATTATCGCTACTTTCTAATGCTTTTGAAATAGAAAGTGCTGAAAGTAAAGATAAAAACAAAAAGAGTAAATTTCCCTTTACAACAAGTACACTTACTCAAATGGCATCCAATCGTTTAGGATTTACTGCTTCTAAAACAATGAGAGTGGCTCAGAGTCTTTATGAAGGAATAGATTTAGGTAATGAAACTGTAGGTTTGATCTCATATATGAGAACCGATTCTATAAGATTTTCTGATGATTTTATAAAACAAACATATAGTTATATAGCTAAGAATTATGGAGAGGAATATATAGGATATGTTAAAAAAGCTAAAGGCGGCACTAATGTTCAAGATGCGCATGAAGCTATAAGACCCACAAGTATAAATAGAACTCCTGCAAGTGTCAAAAAATATTTAAATGCAGATGAATACAAAATTTATAATTTAATTTATATAAGATCAATATGCTCTTTAATGGCTGATGCCAAAACTTTAGTAACAACTGTTATTTTAAACAATAATGATTATAAATTTAAAGCTACAGGATCTATATTAAAATTCGATGGATATTTAAAACTTTATAGTGAATACTCAGATAGTGAAGACAAAATATTGCCCGATTTTTCAACCTATAAATCTAAAGTACTTGTGTCTTCTTCAATTGAAAAGTCTCAACACTTTACAGAACCGCCTTCAAGATTTACTGAAGCTAAACTCATTCATGAACTTGAAAAGTTAGGTATTGGAAGACCTAGTACATATGCTAAAATAATTGATATATTGAAATTAAGAAATTATATAGAAATAAATGATAAAAAATTTTATCCAACAGATATAGGAATAACTACTACAGATAAACTTCAGGAATGTTTCAGCAATATTATAAATGTAGAATATACTGCAAATATGGAGACTGATTTAGATAAAGTGGCAGATGGAAAAGAAGTTTGGTATGAATTATTGAAAAAATTTTATGATAAGTTTGATCCTTTAGTAGAAGATGCATATAAAAATATGGAAAAAGAAGCTCCCAAGACTACGGGAGAAAAATGTCCACAGTGCGGTAGTGATTTAGTTGTAAGAAAAGGAAGATTTGGGGAATTCGTGGCATGTAGTGGATATCCAAAATGTAAATATATTCATACACATAAGGAAAAACCAATAGAAATA
Source organism: uncultured Muribaculaceae bacterium (assembly GCA_964492595.1). GTDB lineage: Bacteria > Bacillota_I > Bacilli_A > RF39 > UBA660 > CAYNFP01. The sequence goes on along the minus strand of CAZBKY010000001.1, from coordinate 1,379 downwards.
TGTGATTGCCCAGAGTGTGAAGGAAAGATTATAGAAAAGAAAACTAGAAAGGGCAAAATATTTTATGGATGTTCTAATTATCCAAAATGTAAAGTCGCTTTCTGGGACAAACCTACAGGAGAAAAATGTTCTAAATGTAATTCACTTATTTTAGAAACAAAAAGTGGCGATAAATGTCCTACCTGTGATAAAACTGATTAATGGGAGGTTTTATGAAAAGAATATTTATCAATAATAAGAGGGATTTAATTTCATTAAAAGATTTAAAAGGAGGAGAATATATTGTAAAATTGACTTCCAATTTAGATTTTAAAGGTGATATGTATAGACCAATTTATATTAATGGGTCAAATATAATATTTGATGGCGATGGATATACAATAAAAAATGTATATATCGGATGTCCCGATAAAGATGTCATCGGAATGTTTAACACAGTAAAAGGATCAATGATGACTTTGAAAAATTTGAATCTTGAAAATATAAATGTAATGGGAAGAAATTATGTTGGACTTATTGGAGGAATTTTTAATGGCTCAATAAACAATTGCAGGGTTGAGGGTATTGTAGTAGGTAATAGCATTGTTGGAGCCTTAGTTGGAGAATCTGATGAAAAATTTGTAGTAAATTATTCTAATTTACATATTCTTCCATATTCTATAAGAAGTTCTGCGGGAGTTATTTTAGGCAGAGGGAAAAAACTTATTGTTAGAGCTTGCAATATAGTAGCCTTTAATGAAGAAGGCAAAATTATATATTGCCCAGAATGTGAAGAAATGGAAATTGAAGGACTCAGATATCCTCTGAAAAAGAATGCCAGAACACTCTCTATACATAATTAATCTTAATCTGTATTGTTTTTTATAAATTCTCGGAGCATTTTTATTAATGCTCTTTTTTCTATTCTTGAAACATAACTTCTGCTTATTTCAAGCTTTTTGGCTATTTGCTTTTGGGTTTGCTCATCTTCATTTAAAAGTCCATACCTCATTATAATAATTTTCTTTTCTCTATCGTTTAAAACGTTTATATATTTTTTAAGCAAATTTATATTATCACTTAAATAAATACCTTCCATAATGTCCTCATCCTGTTCTTTTACAACATCGGAAAAAGTTATTTCATTTCCATCTTTATCTAAACCTATACAGTCATTTAGACTTACATTATTCATGTTTTTTTTATTACTTCTAAAATACATCAGAATTTCATTTTCTGCACATTTAGCAACATAAGTTGTCAGCTTAACATTCTTATCAGGGGAATATGAATCAATTCCTTTGATTAACCCTATTGTACCTATACTTATTAAATCATCTGGATCTTCTTTAAAATTATCATATTTTTTTACAATATGAGCTACAAGTCTTAAATTATGC